>NZ_JBEOKT010000007.1:0-236506 GCF_040278685.1 Pontibacter populi | reverse complement strand
TACTGGCTTTGTCCCTATCGGGCCAGTTGAGTCAGGAGACTCAATATCATAATAAGTCACGAGTCTGGAGACTCGCGCCAGCATTACCTACCAACTATAAAACAAAAACTCCCTCTCCTCTTTAAAAGGAGAGGGCTGGGATGAGGTAACCTACACCAGTTCAAAATCTAAATTCTCGTAGATATTCCGGTTGTAGAATATCTTGTGAATGTCCACAACTTCTTCGCCGGCGGCAGGGCGTTTTTTAACGTACGTGCCATCTTCGCGCATAATGTAGGAGTTCTGGTTATCGAGCAGGTTATAGTGTAGAATAGCGATCGCTTCGCGTTTCAGGTCTTCGTTCAGTATCAGGAATAACGCTTCAATTCTCCTGTCGAAACTGCGTACCATTACGTCGGCACTGCCACTGTAAACTTTAGCGTCGCCGCTGTTATGGAAATAGTAAATGCGGCTATGCTCCAGGTACTCGCCAACTATAGATTTAACGAAAATATTCTCGCTCAGGTCTTCGCGGCCAGGGCGCAGGCAACAGATACCCCGAACGATAAGCTTGATAGGTACACCGGCTTTGGATGCCTTATAAAACTCATCCATCACCTCTTTATCTTCCAGGGAATTGATCTTGATCACGATACCGCTTTTCAGTCCTTTTTTAGCATTGCGGGCTTCGTTTCGTATCAATTCTATCAACTGATTACGCAGGCCCTTCGGCGAGGTCATCAGTGATCTGTACTCGTTCGGGCGAGAGTGGCCGGTAATTACATTAAAGAATTCGGAAACGTCGTGGGCGTAAACTTCATCAGTTGTCAATAAGCTTACATCGGAGTATAAACGGGCTGTCTGCTCGTTATAGTTACCGCTGCCAATGTGTACATAACGCGTTACCTTCTCGCCTTCTTTCCGGATGATCATCAGCATTTTAGTATGCGTTTTGTACTTGCTGATACCATAGATCACGAAGCAACCTGCTTTCTCCAGGCGGTCACCTTCCTTCAGGTTACGTTCTTCATCAAAACGTGCTTTTACTTCAAACAACACCGATACGTGCTTCCCGTTTTCAGCGGCTTTCAGTAAGGCTGCGGTTACTCGACTTTGGTCGGCGAGGCGGTAGATGGTTTGTTTAATTCCAAGTACATATGGGTCTTCGGCGGCGCGCTCCAGCAACTGCACCACAGGCTCCATGCTATTGTATGGGTGGTGTAGCAAAACATCGTGCTCTTTCAGGTACTGGAACAGGTCTACGCTGTCGCTCGGCAGGCTGCGCGGCATCACCGACGATGGCTGTTTAAAGCAACGGTCTTTGAACTGGCGGTGGTTAATGATCTGCCACAAAGCCCGCAGATCTATCAGTGTGTTAATGGTAAATACATTGGCGTTATCGATGATCCAGCGATCCTTTAACACCTTCATCATAAAAGCAGAGGGGTTACGTTCCACTTCCAGGCGCACCACGCGTCCTTTTTTTCGCGTCTTAAGCTTGGCTTTTATCTCCTGCACAAAGTCCGCCTCAATGTCGTCCGATTCTTCCAGGGTAAAGTCGCCGTTGCGGGTAATACGGAAAAGGTTTACCGATACGATCTCCACGTTACGGAAAAGCTTTTTTATCTTCCAGCGGATGATCTCCTCTATCGGCACAAATATGATCTTATCCTTGCGGTTGATCTCGTAAAAACGCGCCAGGTTTTGCGGTATCTGCACAAACGTAAGGCGGTCCTGCGCTTTCTGGTCCTCTTCGGTGCGGGTAACCACGCCAAAGGTAAGCAACTGGTTCATCAGCAACGGGAAGCCATGGTAATTATCAAACACCATGGGCGTAAGCAGCGGGAAAATGGTGTTTTTAAAGTAGCTATCCACTTTCTTCTGCTCCAGCTCGGTCAGTTCACCTACCATCAAAACATCAAAGCCGCTCTTGTCAAAAAGCGGTTTCAGCTCGTTGTTGTAGGTCAGGTACTGGTCGTTTACAAAGCGGTGCGAATAATCGAGCAGCTTTTTACGGAACGGCAGTTCGCGCAGGCCCGAGTAATCGGTACGCTCTTTTCCGTAATCGATATAATTGTACAAACTCCCCACCCGGATCATAAAGAACTCGTCGAGGTTAGACGAGGTGATGGCCAGGAACTTGAGCCTGTCGAAAATAGACTTATTTGTATCGCGGGCCTGGTCGAGTACGCGGTAATTAAAGCGCAGCCAGCTCAGGTCGCGGCTAATGTATTTACTTTTCTTTATCTGGTCAGAAACCTTATTTATAAGCATGCTTTCGGGGTGTTAAAAAAGGGCAGCAGGCATAAATTACCTAACATACCTATACTACTATATGCTGCAAAGCATATTTAGTTGCTTAAATGCTAAGATAAATTTTGTTAATCAATTTGTATAATAAATTAGGCAAAACTCTGCAATTGACTCATAAAGTGTAATAGTTTGCCTGACCTTGGATATGCTGAACTATAATTGTAACAAAAAGCGGCACTTCTCTTTTCAGAAAGTGCCGCTTAGCGTTTTCTACTTACCCTAAGATCTTTGTTACTTAGCGCATGCAATGCAGGTAATCGCTGTTAGCGCTTCTGGCATCGAGCATCCTGAACATATTATTGTTCTCAGTCAGGCTTACTACTCCTTCTTCACAGGCCAGGCTAAAAACCGGTACATCTCTGCGGTTCGTTTCTATAGTTAGCGCATTTATCAGGTCTGAGCTATGTTCAATTTTAAATATGGTTCCGGGTTTCATGCCGTTGCTTCTTAACAGTAACTCCGAACTCGACTCGTTAGAAATGCTAGCTCTAACATTTATTGGTCTGTTGCCTACATACTGCAACCAGGTAGTGTTCACGCTACTGGTACAGGTTCCAACACATTGGCCTACTCCATCCCGGCACATCTGCATCCGGGCTATAGTACCAGATCCGTTTCGGGTGCGCTCTCCTCCAAATGTTACTATTATTTTAGATACTCCCGGCTGGTTGTTAAACCCTACAAATATGCCCTTGCTATCACCGGCCAGCGGTATATCTTTTGCCATCAACAATTGCCCTGTACTACTATAAAGCTCTACTTTAGAACCAGCTTCATCCTCATCTATATCCGTGAAAAGCATATTCTTCATTGTGATAGAGCCCGTCTGGGTAAAATCTATTATAACCCGGCCACCACTCAGGTTTGCTCCTGTACCTGCTTCATCAGGCACCGTTAACATACCATAAACACCTAAAATATGCCGGTCAAATTCTGCGATCAGTTCTGGATGTTGGGAGGGCTCCAGTAAAATTGCTGCTGTTTCTGCAACGTAACGACCATTATTGCCCCGTCTCTGTGCCGATACCGTCATCGCGATGCCATCTTCTGTAATGGATGTTACCATACTGGGCTTTACTACATCCCCGAACGATTGGATCAGGTTGCACCCAGAAGGATTATATCCTACAAGCTCGTCCTGGTTTGTTGTAGACAGTGGTTTTACGGCTTCCTCGTCGGGACTACACGCAGCTAAAAGAATGCTTAAACCCGCGATAAACAAAGAATTTATAGTTGCTGTTTTCATACCTGCACACTTTAGATTAAAAAATAGGTTACGACTTGGCTTATGACTGAATTACTAAATTAATAATACATATAATTTAAGTACCACGTTTAGTTCGTATCAGTTTAATTTGCCAACAGTACCTTATTTAATGGTGTACAAACCGACTGTGCTGGTAGATAGCTACAAACCAGGTGCGAAAGGAAAGAATAAGTAAATTAAGGCTTGGTATGCTTGATTTTTGCATAAAAAAAGCCGGCAGGGTTGCCGGCTTTCGTGTTCAGATACTATAGTAGATTAGAAGTAAAACGTTCTATTCCTGATCTTCCTGATTATTCCAGTCGATGATGTACACAACACCCACTGCTATAGTTACACCGTTTATAGAAGTATGGGAAGTATAGTTGCGGTACTCTCCTCCCTCCTGAGTGGCCCTGTTAAAAGCCTCCGGGGTAAGGAACCTGGAAGTAGTGCCGCTCAGGTATTCAACGCTCCCCTCAAAGCGCCATTTTTTGCCACCTATTTGCAGTCCCGTGCGGGCTCCGTACCCCATCGAAACAGAAGTAAATACAGGACTGCTTTCGGAAGGCAGGTCAGTATTTTCGTAGCTCATTAGTCGTAAACCAAGCAAACCATATGCGAATGGATGAAAGTATTTGGCTACGGTGGCCTTGGCGCCAAAATGCGTGTTAAAGATGCTCATGTCGGCCTTCATATCAGAGTTAGCATCAAAAACCAGGATGTTCTGGGAATAACTGAGGCCGCCCGCCCATGGCTTTGCAGATGGTTTTATGATCACTGTCGGTTCATACCCAATGGCTGAATAGGTATCTCCGAACCTGCCGCCAAAACCTGTCACACGCGCTTTCAACGAAACATCGATCTGCGCGCTGGCAACTACAGGCAACAACACAAGGCAGGTTAAAACAAGCACCGAGGCTTTAAAAGCTTTCATAAGGATACTATAAACTATAGAGGTTATAACTTTAAAACAGGTTATTTATGGCTGCGCTTTGCCGGAAAAAATAGCTTTAGCGCTTTCGGCATTCTGCAGGCCCAGGCTGCTTCCGAGTGTTTATCTTCAGGTGCTTTTACCCACACAAAATCTTTGTTCTCCTGGTAGCCTTTTGCTTTTAGCGCCAGCAACATTTCGTCTATGCCGGGTTGCAGTTTTTCTTCCAGCTCAATGCCGCCGTTATCAATGTAAAAGTAAAGTTTTTTCTTTTTGCCGCTATAGTTCAGCACATCATCCACATAATCTATATGCTGTATTTTAAAGGCCGGCGACATGCAGATAGCTTCAGAGAATACTTTTGGATATTCCCAGGCCAGCATAAACGCCATAATGCCTCCGGCAGATGAGCCGCCAATGGCTGTGTGTTTCCGACCGGGTTTGGTGCGGTATTGCTTATCTATAAAAGGCTTCACGGTGTGCACTACAAAATTCATGTAAGCGCTGCCTTTCTCGCCCGGAATATATTCGTCGCTACGGTCTGAGGTGTTGTAAATGCCAACTATAATAATGGGTTCGATAACTTTTGCTTTTATCAGGCTGTCGGCAGTTTCATCGAGTTGCCAGTCTACTCCGAAAGAGCTGGTAGCGGGATCAACTATATTCTGGCCATCGTGCATGTATAGTACGGGGTACTTTTTGCCTTTGCTTTGGTCGTAGCCTTCGGGTAACCAGACTATAATATCGCGGTCCTGCAGGCCTGTTGCTTTTAAGTTTTTATGATACTTTACGGTGCCAGTAATGCCGCCTTTAAATGGTCGAGTTTTCTTATCCAGCCAGTGTTCTATCGTATCTTTAACTATAGTTTGTTGGGTTACAGTTGCGCTGAAGTTTTGTAGCGGAAAGCCTTTTGCATCAGTGCCTTCCCTGTCCCAGGAGCCGAGCGTGTATTTATACTCCAGTTGCGTTTGCTCCGGAAACTGTAGCTTTAGTTGCCAGGTGTGTTTGCCCGTGTGTTGCATGGCCACTTTAGCAGGATTCCAGTTACCGAGTTGCGGCTGGTTGCCAACTATAAAAACAGTGCTGCTATCGGGCAAAGCTGGCGCGTACAGTTCAAAAGTTACTTGTACAGGTTTAGCCTGCTGTGCTTTTGCAACTATAGTTGAGGCCAGCAAAAAAATTAAGAAAAAGAAAAGCTTTCGCATTAGTATGACCCGCTTCAGATGGATGTAGAATTCAGGGAATAAAGATATTTATTTTATAGTTCTGACAAGTGGCTGTTCACAAAAAAGGCCAGCTATTTTGCTGGCTTCTAATGAATATTGTTTCTGAATTTTGAAGCGCTGCCGTCTGTATAGCTCTACTTACTTATAGATGCATTCCCGAATCAGGATAGGCATAACAACAGCTCCGAACAAAGCTAAACATGCTAAAACAGAGTCTACACACCATTTGTGCTCTTTTGGAAAATGGTCTCCCCGTCCCGCGATAATGATGTGTCTCTTATTCAAAAGCAAGGATATTCCGTCGGCAATTTTAAACAGGATAAGGTAAACGAAAGGGATAGCTAAGAAAAAAGTATCAAAATGGTGGTTATACATTACATCATATAACGGAATGAGAAGCAGAAGAAAGGAACCGAAAAAAGTTAACAGGTATATTTTGAGGTTAAACAGTTTCCTGTAAAACTTCTTATCAGGATTTCGGCTCCATCCAAAAGTAAGTTCAACAAGGGCAATGATGTATAATATGATTAGGATTATCTCCATTTGTCTTTATTAGCTTATGCTTAATGGGTCGGGCTAAGGTGAATTTAAGAACTATAGTTTTTGAGCATATGTGTTTATTAGAATTTCTTTACCAGTTTCGGGAATTTGTCTTTAAAATCACTTGGAGAGATATAGTCCCCAGACATTCTATAATTTCCAAAGTCATAGTGCACAGCAGTTGTCACATCTCTTGGCAGTTCTAAATTTGTGTTAGCCCCATTCTTTAGTTTAAAAGCATTATCTGCTACAACCATCAATCCTTGCCCATCATAAGTTGCCTGTATTTCATCTGCGAGTAAATCAGGGTTAGCTAAAGCTCTCTGAAAAAAATCTTTCCCATTAGATATTATCCAGAATCTGTAATAGATGAACCCGTCTGTTGAAACATATTCGTCCTGTACTATTTGGTATAGTGATTTTAAATTATAGTCCCATAACTCAATCATTTTCTCCTTAAGAGTAGCTTCAAAGCCTATAATCTCTTCATTAGTTAAAGTAGATAATCGCTGGGTCAGATAATTCATCTGAGCATCAAACTTATTTGGATGCTTTGCTTCTGACTCTTCAATTAGGCTCCAGAACTGTTTGTCTTTCATTCTTATGGAGTCTGGAAAAGCACGATCCGATTCATCAAACTTAAGAGTAGCAAGCTCTTTGAAAGAAGCCTCCTGAGCATTTAAAAACTTATAGTTCAAATACTGGTAACCAATGAATAAAACAACGGCTATAACACCAACTATAATTAGAAAATATTTCATGCTCTAAATAAATATCAAGGATTTATGCATAGTGGTATCCCAAAAGGGCAGCACTATGCACTTTGTTACCTGCTGCTTTTTATTCTTTAATCAATGTGAATTTCGTCTTTTTATTAGCGGTCATAATTCCACTCGCTTCTAGACTCAATATGCCATCGTAGGTAATCCAACGACCCTTATCAACTGAAAACTCGGCTATTCCTTGATGCGAAAACTTCATCATAGTTTCCTTATTGCCACCTTCGCTTCCAAAAAGTGAAGGTGTATTGAAATCCCCGTTTACGTACTCTAGTATATTATATTTTAATACTGCAACTGTCTCACCGCCTACTTTTTTAATGTCTGTGAGTGTTACTTCATTTATTTTATAAGCACTATCACATTCAAAATTCTCGTCATTGGCAATCAGATTTATATCAAGAGGCCACTTGTCTCCAATTTTCACGGGTGCAGTTGGGAGTTGAAAGAAAATTGCAATTAAATTTTTCTGATTACTTTTTACCCAGAAACTATGAATTCCTCCCGTTTCATATACTGAACCCCGAAGCACAACGCCTTGATTCATTGACTGCATCATTTTCAACATTTCAGCTTCCTTGCTGTCAGTTGAGTTCTGTTTAACTTCTTTAAGATTTTCCTTTGGACGGGTCGTCATCACTATATCAATTACTCCATCTTCTTCAGTTGAAAGAGTAGTAACATAGTCTAGATTTTTAAAAACATCATTTAATTTTTTAAAGAATGCCTTACTTTCCTTTAATCCGTTTTCACTGCTATCTGATAAAGACTTAAAAAGTCCGCTAAAGTCCATTTCAACTGAAGAAGTGTCAATATCCCTCATCACAGTTGCATAGTTGAGCTTTTCATTCTCTCCGATCTTCCATTTTAAATCAATTGTTTGATTTATTTGAGCAAATGTTGCGGTAGTAATAAACGTTAAAAAAATTATCAATATTAATCTCATATTCTCATTGTGTTTGTATCGCTTGCTAGTAACTAGCACTAAAGCATAAACATGCGCTTATCTACACTATGTGCGTAATTAAATACCTTAACATTACCAAACCTGAATATACACTAATCCCCCATTTATCCTTATAGTTAACCCACAAAAAAGCCGGCTATACTTTGCAGTACAGCCGGCTTTTAAATTTATAGTTAGACTATAGTTTACACGTCTACGCGTGCGTATTTGGCGTTACGCTCTATAAAGTCGCGGCGTGGGCCTACTTCGTCGCCCATCAGCATCGAGAACAGGTGGTCAGCCTCAGCTGCCGACTCAATGCTTACCTGCTTTAAGCTACGTACTTCAGGATTCATGGTAGTTGTCCAAAGCTGTTCCGGGTTCATCTCTCCAAGACCTTTGTAACGCTGCACACCAACGCTGTCTTCTTTGCCTTTGCCAAGCTCTGCAATGGCATCTATACGGTCCTGCTCGCTCCAGCAATAGCGCTCTTCCTTGCCTTTTTTAACAAGGTACAACGGTGGCAATGCAATGTATACATAGCCTTTTTCTATCAGCTCGCGCATGTAACGGAAGAAGAATGTCAGGATAAGCGTACGAATGTGCGAACCGTCGATGTCAGCATCCGTCATGATAATGATACGGTGGTAACGCAGCTTCTCCATGTTCAGGGCTTTCTCGCCGTCTGCGGTGCCAAAGCTCACACCAAACGCCTGAATCATGTTCTTGATCTCTTCGTTCTCGTAAATGCGGTGTTCCTGCGCTTTTTCCACGTTCAGTATCTTACCACGAAGTGGCAGAATAGCCTGGAAACGACGGTTACGGCCCTGCTTGGCAGATCCACCCGCTGAGTCACCCTCTACCAGGTATATTTCGCAGTTTTCAGGATCGCTGTCAGAGCAGTCGGCCAGTTTACCCGGCAAGCTGGTGCTCGAAAGTACGTTCTTACGCTGCACCATTTCGCGGGCCTTGCGGGCTGCGTTACGGGCCTGTGCGGCTAGTATCACCTTCTGAACTATAATGCGGGCTTCCTTCGGGTTCTCTTCCAGGAACTGGTTCAGCATTTCGCCAACGGCCGTATCCACGGCACCACCTACATCAGAGTTACCCAGTTTGGTTTTGGTCTGACCTTCGAACTGCGGCTCCTGCACTTTAACCGAGATAACAGCTGTTAAGCCTTCTCTAAAGTCGTCACCGGCAATATCTATCTTCAGCTTGTCCAGCATACCAGACTTATCTGCATATGCCTTTAGCGTACGGGTAAGCGCTCTACGGAAACCACCTACGTGCGTACCACCTTCTATGGTGTTAATGTTGTTCACATACGAGAAAATATTCTCTGTATAGGAGGTGTTATATTGCAGTGCGATCTCAACTGGAACACCATTTTTCTCGCTTTCAATATGGATAGGCTCCGGTATCAGGTTTTCGCGGGTCTCGTCCAGGTAAGCCACAAATTCCTTCAGACCACCTTCTGAGTAAAATGTATCGTTCAGAGGCTCGCCCTGATCGTTCATCTCGCGAAGGTCTTTCAGGTTAATGCGGATACCCTTGTTAAGGAACGCCAGCTCGCGTAAACGGCCTGCTACTGTATCGTATTTGTATTCGGTAACCGTAAAAATGGACGCATCAGGCTTAAATTGCACCTGCGTACCAGTTCTTTCTGTAGTACCAATTTCGCGCACCGGGTAAGCCGGTATACCTATGTTATAATGCTGCTCAAATATCTTCCCGTTGCGGTGCACCGTTACATGCAAATCCGTAGACAAGGCGTTAACGCAGGATACACCCACACCATGCAGACCACCGGATACTTTGTAAGTGTCTTTATCGAACTTACCACCGGCGTGCAGCACCGTCATTACTACCTCCAGGGCAGAGCGGCCTTCTTTCTGGTGAAAATCTGTAGGAATACCACGGCCGTTATCCGATACCGTAACAGAGTTGTCTTCGTTTATGGTAACATTGATCTCATCGCAGTGGCCGGCAAGGGCCTCATCGATCGAGTTATCTACTACTTCCCAAACCAGGTGGTGTAAGCCTTTTATACCAATGTCGCCAATATACATGGCCGGACGTTTACGAACTGCTTCCAGTCCTTCCAGTACCTGTATGCTATCTGCTGAATAATTATTTGCTCTTTGTGCTTCTACTTCACTCATGTGTGTTAATAAGGTAGATTTAGTAGGTAAAATTACTACTTTTATTTTGTTTATGCTATACTTTAACCGGCTAAAAAGTGACTGTAATCTGCCTGCAAAACACAGGGCTTATAATTGGCTGGTGCATAACTATATATCAACAAAACCGATGCGCTTTTAGTGCCTGTTTTACAGCAATTTACTTTATAAAACACAAATATCAGCCATTGGCAACCAGCTACGCACAGGCAACGATAAATACACGTAAAATACCCTGGTAATTCGCTCTTTTAGTTAAAGGCAAACTATAGTTTCAGATAACCGGAAGCTCCTCTACAAAGGTGACCTTAATGCAATGCTATAGTTGGCAAAAAGCATCCTACTCTCACTGGCAAACTATAAGCACCACAGCTATAGCTCAACCTATAAAGTAAGGCACTGGCCGGTAGCAATTGAAGCTTTTTAATTCAATTATGCGTCTATACTTTCGCTTCATGAAAACTATAGTTTTGTTACTGATCTCTAACATCTTTATGACCTTTGCCTGGTATGGCCATTTGAAGTATAAAGATGTATCGCTCTGGAAAGTAATTCTGGTCAGCTGGCTCATTGCCTTTTTCGAGTACTGTTTCCAGGTGCCGGCCAACCGCATCGGGCATGGGCAATTCACCGCTTTTCAGCTTAAAACCATTCAGGAAGTAATAACGCTGGTAGTATTTATCGGCTTTTCGGTTTTCTATCTCCGCGAAGAAGTTAAGTGGAATTATATCGTCGGCTTCATCCTGATCCTGGCAGCTGTATTCTTCGTGTTCAAGAAATGGTGATCTTTTAATGACTAATGAATGATGATGGATGACAAATTCCGTATCAAGAATTAATCATTATTCATTCCCCATTATTCATTACTAACTCCCCATTAGTCATTACCCGCCTGCTTTCTGTGGGGCGAGACCAATTTAAAGCTGGCTTCGTTTTTACATTCCTGTATTTGCCCGTACCTTCGTGTCGTAATTCAAAAGCTTCATTCTGAAACACATGAAAAAGCTGATCTTACTGCTGGCGTTGCCCTTTGCCATAGTTGCCGGCTGCCAGTCGGGCCCCACTGAAGCAGAGCAGAAAACTGAACTGGAAAGCCATGTGATGGCTGTACACGATTCTGCCATGGCCGATATGGGCATTATTATCAAACTGCGCCGCAATTTGCAGTCGCTCGCCGACACTCTGGGAACCCGGCAAACCGACTCCGCAACTATAAAACTGCTGCAGCAAAATATCAGCGGTTTAGAACTTGCCGACGAAAGCATGATGAACTGGATGCGCAATTATAAAGCGCCGGACACTTTGCAACACGAGCAGGCCATGACCTACCTGCAGCAGGAATTACAGAAAATTGAAAAAGTAAAAACCACTATGGACAGCACCATTAAAGCTGCCCGCGACATTTACCAGCAACATGAACCTAAGAACTAACTATAGCCTGAAGCAAACTATAGTTGCCTCCGCTTTTATACTTGCCTCAGCCTTAACCTATAGTTGCCAGAGCAATTCCGCAGAACAGAAGTTACCTATACTGGGCTCCCGCGAGCCTGTGGAGCGTGTGGTAGATGGCAAAACTATAGTTGATACCGTTTATCACCAGATCACGGATTTTGCTTTCACCAACCAAGACAGCCAGCGCGTAACACAAGAAACCGTAGCCGGAAAGATCTATGTGACCGATTTCTTTTTCACGACCTGCCCGAGCATCTGTCCTAAAATGAAAAGCCAGATGCTGCGCGTGTACGAAGCATTTAAAGACAACCCGAACGTAGTGCTCCTCTCCCATACTATAGACCCTGCGCATGATACCGTAGGGGTTTTAAAAGAGTATGCGGACCGCCTGAACGTGGAAACAGACAAATGGCATTTTGTAACCGGCGACCGTGACAGCATTTACGACATGGCCTTGCAGTATTTTGTAGGCGTTCAGGAAGATGCCCAGGCAGAAGGTGGCTTTGCGCATAGCGGTGACTTTATGCTGATAGACCAGAACCGCCACATACGCGGCCATTACCACGGCACCGAACAGGAAGATGTAGACAGGCTGATAAAGGATATGAAAGTACTGCTGAAAGAACAACAGCATGAACAAAAGTAGATTTTTAGCGGTAGTGTTGGGTGCGATGGCGCTTACTACGCTTACACAGTGCTTTACCGATAAACAGAACCAGGGCCAGAAACTATACGTGCAGCATTGCCAGAGCTGCCACATGGAGGACGGCTCCGGGCTGCGTGGCCTTATTCCACCGCTCGCCAAAGCCGATTACCTGCAAACCCACCGCGACGAGCTGGCCTGCCTTATCCGCAACGGTGCCGATGGCCCGATGGTAGTGAATGGCATTGAATACAATAAAGAAATGCCGGGCGTACATACCCTTCGCAAAGACGAAATAACTAACCTGCTAAACTATATCCAGACCAACTTCGGCAACAACAACAAACGTTACACTATGACCGAAGTGGAAGAAATGCTGGAAATTTGCCCGGTGCCGCACGGGAAGTAAGGTTTAGTTTATAGTTCAGAAAAAGTCCCTGCGCTTTACATAAGTTGTTTAAAGTTTCGGAACATTTACGATTACAGTAAGGCCTGAAAGCAAAAAAGCCTCTTCACATAATGTAAAGAGGCTTTTTAGTGATCCCATTTGGATTCGAACCAAAGACCTACTGCTTAGAAGGCAGTTGCTCTATCCAGCTGAGCTATGAGACCATGGTTACAGCAATTACTGTATCCTTTAAACGAAAAATTTCGGAATTGCTTCCGAAATTTTTTAGTCGGGGTGGCAGGATTCGAACCTACGACCTCCACATCCCAAATGTGGCGCGATACCGGGCTACGCTACACCCCGAACTATGCTTTCAACTCCGGTAAACACTTGCGTGCTGTTATTGTTGAAGGCGGTGCAAAAGTAAGAGAAGTTTTTAAACTGTCAAAACAAATTTCAAAAATTATTCTCTTGCGGAGGAGGGGGGATTCGAACCCCCGGTACCGTTACCAGTACGGCAGTTTAGCAAACTGCTGGTTTCAGCCACTCACCCACCCCTCCGGGGCTCTTTCTGCTAAAGAGTATGCAAACTTACAAAAACTTTACGACCGCGCAATAGCCTCTCTCAAATTTTAACAGCCTTTTTCAGTCAATTAAACCTGCCTCCTACCCCAAGTTCAGCTTAAGTAATTGATACTAAATCAACTTGCCAATATCCAACTCACAAAAGTTTTTTCGGGTGTCACACAAAAAACTTTTAAAAGTGCGTTTCGGGGGCTGCAAGTGCATAGTTACAGGCTGCAGTTAATTCTTATCTTTGTAACCGGCCTGCTTATAGTTTGCTGCAAACTATAAACTATAAGCCGCTATTTAACCAAAATCATGACCTGGTACCAGACCATCACCCTGCTCGAGATCCTGTTCGGTGCGCTCTTTTTAGGACTGTACGCAGGGTACCTGTGGCGCGTGCGTCGTATCGCCCATTTCTTTGGGCAGCGACCGCATGGCGTTTGGGTTAAGTTTGTGCTCCGCCATCTTTACCTCATTCTTATAGTTATAGCTATCCTGGGCCCATCGTTCGGCGCCATGAAAAAAGAGATCCGAACAATTGGGAAAGACCTGTACATAGCCGTGGATCTTTCAGCTTCAATGAATGCTACCGATGTACAGCCGTCTCGCCTCGAAAAATCAAAACAGGAAATACAGCGCCTGATCACGCGTTTCAACTCTGACCGAATGGGACTGATAATATTCGGGAACGATGCCTATATACAGAGTCCGCTTACCTATGACCAGAATGCCCTGCAACTATATACCCGTACGCTAAACACCAACCTGCTGCCAAACACCGGCACAAACTATGCTCCCGTACTGCAATTGGCCCTCGAAAAATTCGGGCAGTTGGGCAACAGTCCGGCAGCAGAACAGAAAGCCCGGGTACTAGTACTGATAAGCGATGGCGAGAATTTTGGGGACAAAGTGGAGCAACTGGCCGAGCAGCTTCGCGAACAGAATATCAGGGTATTTACGCTTGGCGTAGGCACTACTGAAGGCAGCCGTATTCCGGTAGGCAACAGGTACAAGCGCGATAACGATGGCAATGTAGTGACTACAAAACTAAACCCTGAACCCCTTGTTAAACTGGCAGAACTAACCAATGGGCAATATTTTGAAGTAAATGACCGCATCAGTGAAATAAGCAGGCTGGTGAGTGCCATTAACAATATAGAGGGTGAACTGCGCGAAAGCAAAACGATTGATGTAACAGCCAATAAGTACATTTACCCGCTGGCGCTTGCGCTGCTACTTATTCTGCTGGATACCCTGTTAACTATAAAGATCGTACGGATATGAAAACGTTGCTGGCGATACTTCTTTTTCTGAGCATCCCCGTATCCGGGATACAAACCATTTCCAGGATAAACGATTATACCGTGCGCGCTGCTAAAGCCTACGAAAAAGAGAATTACGCCGAAGCCATAACTGCCTACGAGTATCTGCTGGAAGACCTGGAAGTAAAAGATGACCAGTTGCGCCTGAACCTGGCACATGCTTATTTTAAGGCCGGGCTATGGGCAGATGCGCAAAACGAATATCGCTTGTTGGCTGACCATTCTTCTGCGCATATCCGGTCTATCGTGCACCTCCAGTTAGGCAACATTGCCAGTAATGGCAAAAAATATGCGCAGGCGCTCTCGCTGTATCGCAATGCCCTGGTGGCAAACCCTGAGAACGAATCAGCCCGCTACAATTACGAACTCCTGAAGAAATACCTGGAACTGCACCCGGAAAAAGCGGAGCAAGACCAACCCGAACCAGATCAGCAGCAGTTTGAGGATGACCAACTACCACCTGCTGCCGAAGAGAACCAGGAACCACAGCCTAAACAAAACCCGGATGCGAACGGCGATCAGGAAGAGGAAATAGACGCACCTCAACCCGATCCGGCTGGCCAGGAGCAGCAAAAAGGCGGACAAAGTAACCAGTCGAGGCAAAAAGACAAGGAAGAAGCAGCAGGCAACCACCCAGGTGAAACTGAAGGACAACAACTCAACGACCAATACGACCCTAACCAGAAAAACCCGCGTGGCAGCAACGAAAATGCCGCCGCTGGCGACAGCCGTGCCCGGACCCAATCGGAAAGGCAACAGGTAAAGATCAGTGCTGAAAAAGCGAAAATGCTGCTCAACGCCATGCGCGATGCGGAATTACAATACCTGCAACAGCTTCCTAAAAAAGCAAAAAGCAAAAAAGACAATAGTAAACCAGACTGGTAACAACTATAGTTAACCTCTCTCCTTTCAACTATAAACTATAAAATAATCTTCCCGTTGGTTTTGAATTTATAAACCGATTGGTTTATTTTGTCGTAATATTATCTATGGAAACTATAACCAAGGCCGAACGCACACGCCAGTATATTATTGAGCAGGCAGCACACTTGTTTAACCAGCGTGGCTATGCCGGTACTTCACTGCAGGATTTAATGGCCGCAACCGGACTTACGAAAGGTGGCATTTACGGTCATTTTGAGAGTAAGGAAGAGATTGCACTCGCTGCTTTTGAACATGCTTCCGGCATCATTCTGCAACTGCTTTCGCAAACTATAAATGCACACCAAACGGCGGTAGCCAAACTGGAGGCACTGCTGGACTTTTATAAGAAATACATCATTTCTCCCCCAATTACCGGTGGTTGCCCTATTTTAAATACTTCCGTAGAAGCTGACGATACGAATCCATTGCTGCGTGCCAGCGTCGTAAAAGTGCTTAACAAAATGTATCGCTCTCTAGAGAATATAGTGCAGCAGGGAATACAGAACGGAGAGTTAAAAGCTACCGCTAACCCAGAGCAATTTGCCATACTTTTCATCAGTATGATAGAAGGTGGTATTATGGTTTCTAAAGCCTACGGTAATCCGCTTCACCTGCACACCGTTTTAAAACAATTGCGCAGCATGCTAGCCGATATTAAAAGCTAATTTTTTTGATTATAAATAAACCAATCGGTCTTTTTTAAATTATAACTACTATGAACGAGACAACATTACCAAACTACCTGGAAAGCGCTTCACTTATCCGTTTTGAAGACTGCGACCCGTTTGGCCACCTGAACAACGGCCGCTACACCGATTATTTCCTGAACGCCCGCGAAGACCAGCTTCGTGACAACTATAACCTGGATATTTACCGCCACATGCAGGCTGCGGGAAAAGCGTGGGTTGTAACCTCGAACCAGATGGCATACCTGCGCGAGGCGAAACTGATGGAGAAAGTAACTATACGGACCTGCCTTCGCTGGTTTACTGATACCGATATTTTAATGGAAGCACTGATGCTGGATAAGAAAACCGGCAAAATCAAGTCAGTGGCCTGGATGCGCTTTAGCTATATAGATGTAAAGATTGGCAAAAAAACACAACACGAAGATCATTTGCTGGAGCTTTTCGGGAAGGTTGCTATACTTGGCGAGGGTAAAGATCCGTTAATGTTTGAGGAGCGTGTAAAGGAACTGCGCCAGGCTGAAGTAGCTGTAGGGCAATAACTTATAGTTGCTTAAAAGTTTTTTCAGATTTTTTTCTGCCTGCTTGCAACCATTCGGGCTAGTTTAGGCTCTTCCTTTTATAGTTTACGCGTTCGCTCATCTTTTTGAGCTTAAAGTCCATCAGATCAATTTCTGCCCAACTGATATGAAAAAAGAACTTAAGAGTATCCTGGAAGTAATTACGCTGGCTGAACGGCTAAAATGCGAAATGCGCCATAGCTGGCTTACTGATGGCCGGCAGGAAAGTGTGGCAGAACACACCTGGCGAATGGCGTTAATGGCCGTATTGCTGGAACCTTACCTGGACGAAGAAGTGGATACAGCCCGGATGCTGAAGATGATACTGGTACATGACCTTGTTGAGATTGAAGCGGGTGATGTTCCGGCTTTTCAGTTGATGACAGAAGAAGCTAAAATTCTAAAGCAGCAGAAAGAACTTCAGGCCATTGAAAACCTGCGTGCTAAATTAGGAAACGGCGTGGGACAGCATGTGTTTGAACTATGGCATGAGTTTGAAGCTAAAGATACCTACGAAGCCAAAGTTGCCAATGCCTTAGATAAACTGGAAGTACGCCTGCAGCACAACCACGCCGACATTACCACTTGGCTGGAAGTTGAACAGGATAATGTATTCAGGATGGGCGAACATACTGGCTTTGATTCGTGCCTCGATCAGTTGAAAGACCTGATACAGGAACAAGCAGTACAGAAAATGGAAAAAGCTGGCATTTCCACAACAAGCGTATTAGCTCGTGTGGCATCCCAAAATGCACTCGCATAAAATATAGATTTAGTTAAACAGGTGAATGCAGGAAGCGCTGGTATAATGCCAGTGCTTTTCTGTTTTCAGGCTATAGTTTGCCTCAACCAAAACCGAAACTATAGTTGCTATTCGTATACTTGTGTTCCTAAACTATACACCATGGATGCAGCTACTCATTACCGCCAACTCGAGAAACTTTACCACAGTGCCAACATACAGCAGTTTATAGATGGCAGCCAGCTAAAAATAGAGCACCAGACCGCTGAGATAACACTGCCGGGAAACCCAAAATACAACCACGGAGCCAATGCCATGCACGGTGCTTTGTATTTCAAGTTACTGGATGATGCCGCTTATTTTGCCGTCGCATCTATAGTTCAGGACGTGTTTATAGTTACCTCTTCTTTCCAGCTTAACCTGGTGCGGCCTGTTACCGGGGGAACTATAAAAGCAGTGGGTAAAGTAAGAACGATAGGTAAGAATCTTTTTGTAGCTGAGGCTACCTTATATAATGAACAGGGCAAAGAAGTCGCTTTCGGTACGGGCCAATTCATGAAAACCAATCAGCCACTCAGTAGCTTGCAAGGTTATGAAGCTACAAACTACTAACTGAAACAGTGTAATAAGTGCGGTGCTGTAGCGAAACACTTCAGGCTTATATTTACCGTTATTACCGGATATCCCAAATACTGGATTTTTCATTCACTAGTTAAATTTGCCCCCTCCCACTTCCAGTAGCTCTATTCACCAGTCTTTTCTTAGCAAATTTTAAATCAGGTCACTATGCCCCCGTAGGTATGTTTCAATTTTATAAAATATGAACACTATGAGAAACATTATTCAAAAAACAACCGGTTTTGTAGCAGCTACTGCTATCCTTTTTAGTTTCAGTGCCTGCGATCAGTCTGATGTAGCTCCTGAAGCAGATTTATCTGCAAGTAACTCTCAGGATGCTCATCGAAGCAAATCTTATAACTTAACAAAGACTTATACTGCCAACATAATGTCTTTAAATGATTCGGGGGTAAGCGGTACAGCTACGCTTACTCTGGAAGGCGACCAATTAACAGTACACATTATGGCAACTGGTCTGGAACCAGGCATGGTACACCCGCAACACATCCACGGTTTTATGGATAGCAATCAGAATGCTGTCTGCCCACCAATGTCTGCTGATACAGATGGAGATGGTTTAGTGGAACTAGGTGAAGGCGTACCTTTCTATGGTCCTGTGTTGTTACCACTAGAGCCTTTCCCAACAGCTCCGGATGGTAGCATCAACTATACTCAAACCTTTACTGTTTCTGCCGGCATACTTCCATTACAAAATAACGTGATTGTATTACATGGTATGACTGTTGATGGTGAATACTGGCCTACATTACCTGTTGCATGTGCTGCAATTAAAGTAGCAAACAACGGTAAATAACCACAAGTTGGAAATAAAAAAGGAGCAGATAATTATCTGCTCCTTTTTTATTTTAGTTAACTATAGCTTATTGATTTACTTCGCTGGCTACTTCCGGCTCGGGCTCTACCAATTCTAAACCATAGTCTTTTCCTTTCAGGATGGATGGTACACCTTGCTTCATCCAGACAGGCATCGGTTTGCCTTTCAAATAATAATCAAAGAACTGCGACATACGTGCTGACAGATCTTTGCGGTTTTTTCGCTGCATCAGGTTATGGTCTTCTCCGTTATAAACCAGCATCCAAACCGGCTTCTGTAATCTGCGGAGTGCCATAAAATACTCAATGCCCTGGTACCAAGGAACGGCACCATCCTGGTCGTTATGCATGATCAGAAGCGGTGTTTCTACCCTGTCAGCAAAGAAGAGCGGAGAGTTCTCAATAAATTGCATTGGTTTCTCCCATAGCGTACCACCAATACGGCTCTGTGTTTTCTCGTATTGGAACTGGCGGCTTAAACCTGTACCCCAACGTATCCCACCATACGCACTCGTCATGTTAGATACCGGCGCGCCAGCCATAGCAGCTTTAAACAGGTTGGTCTTCGTTATCATGTACGCGATCTGGTAACCGCCCCAACTCTGACCCTGCAGCGCCATATTTTTCTCATCCACAAAGCCCTGCATGGCCAGTTTCTGCACACCCGGTATAATGCAGTCCATGGCACTCTCGCCCGGGTAACCGTTTTTGTACACAATATCCGGCACAAATACCAGGTAACCGTTGCTTACATAGTAAGAGATATTTACTGTAGAAGCGCTTGGTGCAGGCGTTTTATGGCTGTGTAATCCGTCCGAAGAGCGCTCATAGAAATAAACGATCATCGGGTACTTCTTCTTCGCATCAAAGTTTTCCGGCTTGTACAGCAAACCTTCCAGCGGAATGCCGTCTGTCGATTTCCAGTTTACCAGCTCTACAGTTCCCCACAGGTAATCTTTCATTTGTGGGTTAGCATTGCTTAGTTGCGTTGGCTTATCAAACGATGTTGCAGTTGCTGTATACAGGTCAGTATATTCCTGGAACGAGCCTCTGCGGAAAGTGAAACGGTTTTCGTTCTTTGCTTTCTGCAGACGCACATAGCTATTCGGCGACATTACCAGTTTTTCAGGCTGTGCTTCTTTACTCACATAATCAAGGAAGTATCCATTCGATTTATCTGTGTTATTAAAGGCACTTAAATACAAAGTGGCATTTTCAGGAATAAACTTCTCTTCTTCGTCTAGTTGCTCGTACCGGAAAGTCAGTTTATTCTTGCGTCCATGGTTGTCGGTTAAGTTAACAGGAGCTTTCTTGCCGGTCGGGTCCAGTTTCCAGATATCAAATTTATCGTAAACCAATAGGTAGCTGTCATTTTCCACCCAGCCTGCAAAGTCATAAGAGCCTGGCAGTGCAGGCACGTCATTCGACTCATCATAGAATGGCAACCCGATTCGCTTCGTCAGGTTCAGGTTCTTGCCATTTTTAGTAGTCATTGTATGCCAGCTGCTGTCGGTTGGTTCGTACCAGTACACATAGTTACCCTTCGGTGATAATCTTGGATAGCCGCGCGTTTCGTTCAGCACCTGCTTTCGTGTTCCTTTTTTCAGGTCGATCAGGTAGGCGTCTTTGCGGGTTGGGGTGTCGTAACCGATGGTCATTTTATACTTCTCGTCGCTCACACCCAGTGCCACATCGCCTTCGCCGTAAGCATCCAGGTACACATCCGGAATTTCCAGCGTAGCCAGTTGCTGCATTTTCTTGCCTTTCAGCTCATACATCGCCAGGAACGACTGCTTCAGATCGCGGTCTTTGTTCTTGAGCTGCATCGGCTGTATCAATGGATCTTTATATGTCCAGATATCCAGGCTAACTTTGTCTTCTTCCAGTTGGGTAGTGTCTTTCTCGAAGCGGGTCGGGCGCGGGAACGTACCGAAAAACAGGCGTTTGCCATCTTCCGAGAAATTCAGCTTGCCATGCTCGCTCACCATCCAGTCTTTCGGCATTCCGGCGCTTAAGGTATCGGCAAGTATCTTTTTGTGATTATCTTTTTTGGTCCAGTGGTGCAGGGCAAAGTAGCGTATCTCTGCTTCCAGGGTATCATTGGTAGCCACAAATGCCAGCTGCTCCCCTGCTTTATCAGCTGCCAGACCTTTGTAAGTTACTTTGCCAGTATCGATTGGCATTACTTTCAGGTCGGTGGTGCTTACAGCAAAAACACCGGCTTTGTGTAATGAGTCCAGCTCATCTTTCACAAAGTACAACATGTTACCCTTCTCAGAAAAAGTGTAGTCAATCACCCTGTCGAAGCGTTGTTCCTTGCCAGTTTGCAGGTTGCGCAGCACCAGTTCGGTACCGTTATACTTTTTGTTTTTCTTCGGAGCTTTTTTAGCAACAGCCGGCTTCGCTGTTTCTTCTTTTTTGGCTTCTGTTGCAGGCTCGGCTTTCTTCGCTTCTTTTTTAGCCGGCACTTCCTTTTCCAGGTGATATGCTACCCAATTGTTACCTTCTTTTGGTAACTGGAAAGACTTTACACGCGGCATCTTCACCACGTTCATGTTCTCCAGCAGCACTATAGCCAGCGAGTCTTTCGGCAGGTCGTCGCCTTTTTTCTTCTTCAGTTTCAGCTGGCGTACTTTCTGGTACTCCGGCTTAATATTGAAAACGGCATAGCGACTGTCGTTGGTAAAACTGGCTTTGGTACCACGCGGGTAACTGGTAAGTTTGTTAGTCACCATATCCCGGATCAGGAGTTCGCCATCGCCTTCCTGCGGGTTCACGTTAAACAGCACATACTTTCCGTTTTTAGATATTTTTTCGCCTTCCACGCCTTTCCAGCTGTCGTACACGTCGTGGGTAAGTGGCTTTTTTGCTGTTTGCTGCTGCGCCTTCGCCTGGTAAAAGCCGACACTACAGAGTACAGCCAGGTATAAAAGTTTCTTCATCCTGGTTAAAATAGGTTGGTTAGTTAAGTTGATCAGTTGTTCGTATCTAAAGATAGGCAAAACCTCAAAAGGTTTAAAACATAGAGGCTGTTATAGTTAAAACCATCTTAGGTTTATAGTTTACCTTCTTAAAAGTATAAATATAGTTTGGGAGTTAAAGAGTTTAGGAGTTAGCGAATTAATGCAGAACAAGTAGAGGTCAGTAGCAAACCATACCCCCGATTGTTATAAATTCTTCTTTTATAGATACTGGCTTTCTACAACTACTTGATACTGTAAAGAGTAAACACTTTTAACTTCCATTACCTGCAAACAGAATCCCCAAAATCTTTATCAATGGGAAAACCAACCGAAAAGGCTGTAGAACACAAAAAGTTGATTGAACTGAACGAAGAACTGGAGAATTACTTCAGCAACACGATCATTCCTCAGCTATTTGTTGATGCTAACATGATACTCCGTAAGTTTACGCCTGCCGCCATGTCACATTTTCAACTTTCAGAAGATGACCTGGGAAAGCACATCACTGACGTATCAAAAAATATTCGCTTCCCGACTATCATTGCGAATATAGAGGAAGTGATTTCGGAGAAAAAGGGCCTGGAGAAGGAGATTCAGACGACCGATAAGATCTGGTATCAGATGAACATTCTTCCTTACATCATCAAAAAGGAAAATAGAACGAATGGCGTTATCATTACTTTTATTGATATCAACGACCGTATCCAGATCCTGAAAGGGTACGAAAAATTGAACAGGAGCTATGAAAACATTATACACTCCATCTCTCACGACATAAAAGGGCCACTTTCGAATATTGAAGGGTTAGTTTCTGTTTTAAAAAAAGCCCGGGATAGCGAAGCAGAAACCTCTCGCATTCATGATATGCTATCCAAGGCTGTGCGTAACATGCGCAAAACGATAGATGAACTAGCCGACATCAGGGAAAGCGATACAGACTTTGCAATTGAAAAAGAGCGGGTAAATTTTGAGAATGTAATTGAGGACGCCAAGCTTGCCCTGAAAGACAAAATAGTTGAATCAGAAGCTCAGATCAAAACTGAAATAGAGGTAAGGGAGATAGATTTTTCAAGGAAGAATATCAGGAGCATCATTTATAACCTGCTTAGTAATGCCATTAAGTATAAAGCATCAGACAGGCCTCCTGAAATACTGATCAAAACAATAGAGTCCGGCGACAAAATACTACTTTCTGTCAGTGACAATGGTTTAGGTATAGCGCAGGATAAAACGGAGAAAATCTTTGACCGTTATACCCGGTTAGTTACAGATGTGGAAGGCACAGGCATGGGTTTATTTATCGTGAAGCGAATGGTAGAAGACATGGGCGGGCATGTTGAAGTGGAAAGTAAATTAGGGGAAGGCGCTACCTTTACTATCTATTTTAAAGGCAGCAATTTGTAAAACTGCAAATATCTATACTTTGGTATAGTTGGGAATAATACGTCAGCCTAACGTTCGTTTGGTTTTAACTATAAATCCTGATAATTTCACAGTACCAATTAAATCCTTACAAAATCATGCAAACTAAAGAAGTATATATTATTTCGGCTGTTCGTACGCCAATCGGTTCTTTCGGTGGTGCACTGGCAAGCCTTTCTGCTACGGAGCTGGGCGCGGCTGCTATTAAAGGCGCTGTTGAGAGAGCTGGTATCGATAAAAACCTGGTTCAGGAAGTTATCATGGGTAACGTGTTGTCTGCCAACGTAGGTCAGGCACCTGCTCGCCAGGCGGCTGTTAAGGCTGGTTTAGGTTACAACGTGGAGTGTACAACTATAAACAAGGTGTGTGCTTCGGGTACAAAAGCGATCATGTATGCAGCGCAAGCAATTATGCTGGGCCATAAAGATGTGATAGTGGCTGGTGGTATGGAGAGCATGAGCAATGTTCCTTACTATGTAGATAAAGCACGTTGGGGTGCTAAAATGGGCCATACCCAAATGACAGATGGTTTGATCAGAGATGGTCTGTGGGATGTGTACAACGACTTTCATATGGGTAATGCTGCCGAAAACACTGCCCGCGAAATGCAGATCACGCGTGAGATGCAGGACGAATATGCTATCAATTCTTACAAAAAATCGGCAGCTGCTGCTGAGGCAGGTTTAATGAAAGATGAGATCATCCCGGTTGAGATTCCGCAGCGTGGCAAAGATCCTATAGTTGTAACCGAAGACGAAGAATACAGAAAAGTAAGCTTTGATAAGATTCCTGGCCTGCGCCCTGTGTTTGATAAAGCCGGTACAGTAACTGCTGCCAACGCATCTACTTTGAATGATGGTGCTGCTGCGCTTGTACTGATGAGTAAAGAGAAAGCAGAAGAGCTTGGTGTTAAGCCAATCGCAAAGATCCGTGGTTTTGCGGATGCAGAGCAGGATCCGATCTGGTTTACAACTACGCCTTCGCTGGCTATTCCTAAAGCCCTTAAAAATGCGGGTGTTACACCGGAAGAAGTAGATTTCTATGAGATCAACGAAGCTTTCTCTGTGGTATCGATCGCTAACAACCAGAAACTTGGCCTGGAAGGCGGAAACGTAAACGTGTTTGGTGGTGCTGTGTCACTTGGTCACCCGCTTGGTGCATCTGGTGCGCGTATCGTAACTACACTTTGCAACGTGCTGGATAAAAAAGGCGGTAAAATTGGCGTGACAGGTATCTGTAACGGTGGCGGTGGCGCTTCAGCCCTGGTTATCGAGAAGCTATAGTTTGCTCTAAGGCATACATTTTGCAGGAAGCCTTACGTTAATTCGTAAGGCTTCTTTTTTATACCTTCGCCACACATTAAACTGTTTACCATACTTTTAGTGTTAATCTATACTAACGAAACAAATGTCTTTAGAAACTGAATTAGCCAAGTTCTGGGAATGGGCCAATATGACTTCTGAAACCTACAATAAAGAGCGGGGATTAGGCGATTGGGAAATAGAATATCCCGGTTGGGATGAACTATATAAAGCTATTGATAAAGCGCTGGAACAGCTTAACAAAGAATTTAACCACGATCTGGCTCAACACCTGGTTTACGCCCTGGCTATAGATAACGAATCCGGAACGGTGCTGCAGAAAGTGGATGAAAAGTTAGAGAACAAACTGCGATTCGTGAAAAAGGCTATCAATTCGGATCAGCCGCAGGCCAGATGGCAAGCCGCCGAACTGCTAGGCAACACCGAAGTGGAAGACCGGGAGAAACTGCTGGTTAACCTGATCAACCGCGATAAAGACAAGTATGTTATCAGAAGGGCATTAATGAGCCTGGATAAAGTAAACCATACAAAAGCTGCTGAGTTTGCCAAAGGTTTTGTCAAAGACCCGGACCCGTTTATGAAGCTGGTAGTTAAAGAGATCATTAAAAAGAAAGTATAAGCTTATACTTAATTCATTGCATTCTATACCTATGTATAAATTATTTTCAGTTCTGTTTACCCTATCCCTGGTAAGCACAGTTGCTGTGGGGCAAGCCCGGAAAGTGGTTACTTATCACGACGAGAGCCGCACAACTATAAAAGAAGTGTACTTCATGAAACCGGATTCGGCTATAGTTGGCAATTACGTTCGCTACTACCCTAGCGGCGAAAAAGAAGCTTTCGCCAAGTTTGTGGATGGTAAAAAAGACAGCGTGTTTACTGAATTCTACCGGAATGGTACCCCTAAAATTAAAGTAACCTATAAGCTGGATGTAAAGCATGGCCCTTTCCAGGCGTTTCACCCGGATGGGCGTTTGATGCAGGAAGGCAGCTATGAGAACGACCAGCAGAGTAACCTGTTCAAAACCTTTTATGATGATGGCAAAATCCGGAAAGAGACCACTTTTGTAAAGGGCTTCCCGGAAGGTTTGGTGAAGGAATATTACCCGGATGGTAAAGTAAAATCGGAGATATACTATAAGAACAGCCAGCAAAGTGGTCCGGCTAAAACCTATTATCCGAACGGCCAGTTAGAGAGCGATGCTACCTACCGTGGCGGCATGCTGGAAGGATCCTATAAAACGTATTACCAGAATGGCCAACTACAGCAGGAAGTTATAAATGTGGCTGGTCAGCGGCATGGCACCTTTAAAAGTTATTTCCCGGATGGAAAGCTGAGTACAGAAGGTGGCTTTGCAGCAGGTAAAATGAACGGCCCTAGCAAATCATATTTCCAGAATGGACAGTTGAGAAGCGTTATAAACTATAAAAACGGGGAGCCAACCGGACAGACGCAGTTCTTTTACGAAGATGGCACTCTGCGCGAAGAAGGCAACTATAGCAACAACGGCGCCGACAGCAAAACAACTACCTACTATCCGAGCGGAAATATAAAAGCAGAAGAAGAATTCAAAAACAAGCTGCAGCAAGGCAACTGGAAAACATACTTCGACGAACCCGGCAAAAAGGTAAGCACCAGCGAACTATACGAAAAGGGTAAACAACACGGCGAGCAGCTAACCTACCACGAAAACGGCCAGGTTAAATCGAAAGTGGTATATGATAATGGAAAGATACTGGGTATCAGTTATGAATATTACCCATCCGGCAAAGTTAAGTCTGAAACAGAGCATAAAGACGGCAAGAAATTCGGAGCCTATAAGCAGTATTTTGAAAACGGAAAATTGGAAATTACAGGTAAGCACATCAACAACAAAAAAGTAACCACCTGGAAACACTACAACGAAGAAGGCAAAGTGGTGAAGACTATAGTTTACAAAGATGGTAAGGTTGTAGAAGAAAAGTAACTGATAAAATTTGCCGCAAAGAGGGCCGATTACTGTAACTATGAACTATACCTCCAACTATAGAAAAGGCCGAAAGTCCCACTTTGCAGGGGGCGAAGGGGGATGTTAAACCGTACCAGATCTCTCACGCTGTTCGAGATGACAAAGTAAAAAGCATAAAATCTCCCCGCCTTGGACTACCGAGAAGAGATTTTGAAGGTTGCGAGCGTAGCTCTGAGGGGTTAGGGGTGGTTTGACATACGTCAACTCTAGAATTATAGCTTCAGCCTTTGCCATTCCTGTCCCTGACGGGCCAGTTGAGTCAGGAGACTCAACATTCACCCTAAGTCACGAGTCTGGAGACTCGCGCCAGAAAGCCAAGGCGTATCTATAAACAAAAAAGCACTTTCCTATAGTTGGGAAGTGCTTTTTTATTTAGTAAATCTATAGTTTGGCTTAATACGCTCTTACCGCCTTGTTCTCCACAAAATTCATAAAGGCACGGTTCACCACTCTGGTACCACCCGGAGTTGGATAGTTACCGGTAAAATACCAGTCGCCTTTGTGGTTCGGGCAAGCCAGATGCAGGTCCTCTATGGTTTGATAGATCACTTGTACTTCTGCCTTTACTTCCGGCGCTTTTACAATCTCCGATACTTTAGCTGAGAGTTCATCATGCGTGAACAGGTCGAAAAGCTCTTTTACAAAGTTAGTTTCTTTGAAAGCTTCGGTACCTTCGGCGGCCACGCACTTGTCGTATACTTCGTCAACTTTAAAGTATAAGCCACGGTCTTTTAATAGTCCCAGCATCGCTCTGAATGCCACGAACTCTTTCACACGGCTCATGTCGATACCGTAGCAATCGGGGTAACGGATCTGTGGTGCGCAGGAAACAATGATGATCTTTTTCGGCTCCAGTTTATCCAGCATTTTGATGATAGACTTCTCCAGAGTAGTACCACGAACAATAGAGTCATCCAGCACAACTACGGTATCTATACCTTTCTTTACCACTTCGTAAGTCGTGTCGTACACGTGCGTTACCAGGTCGTCGCGGTTATTATCGTCGGTTATAAACGTGCGGAGCTTTACATCTTTTATAACCAGTTTCTCAGCGCGTGGCTTAAATTGCAGTATCTCGTCGAGCTGCTCCTCGGTAAGTTCCTGATTAAGGATTGCCTGTTTGCGGTAACCACGAAGGTAGTCTTCTATGCCTTTCATCATACCCAGCCAGGATGTTTCGGCCGTGTTTGGAATGTAGGAGAAAACGGTATTTTTCAGATCGTAGTTAACTGCTTCCAGAATCTGGCGGCAAAGCAGTTTACCCATGTTCTTGCGCTCACCGTAAATTTCCGGGTCGTTACCGCGAGAGAAGTAGATGCGCTCAAAGCTGCACGATAATTTTTCGCGCGGCTCCAGTATCTCTCTCAGTGATGGATTTCCTTCTTTATCAACTATAAGCGCATGGCCCGGCGTAATTTCTTTGATAGCCGCATAATCCACGTCAAAAGCCGTTTTGATGGCAGGCTTTTCCGAAGCGATCACTACCACTTCATCATCAATGTAATAATATGCCGGGCGGATACCGTTCGGGTCGCGCACAACAAACGAAGCGCCATAACCGGTCAGGCCAGCCATCGCATAACCACCGTCAAAATCCTTAGCGGCACGCTTCAACACGCGTTCCAGGTCAAGGTTCTCTTCTATCAGGCTGGTTATTTCTTTGTTGGTAAAATCGTTCTTATAAGACTCGAACAGCTCCTGGTTTTCTTCGTCCAGGAAATGGCCGATCTTCTCTAAAACAGTTATAGTATCGGATTTGTGTTTCGGGTGCTGACCAAGCTCTACCAGTTTCTGGAACTGCTCTTCTACGTTGGTCATGTTGAAGTTACCGGCAACGGCAAGACTGCGGCTGCGCCAGTTGTTTTCGCGCACCATAGGGTGGCAGTTGTCTACGCTGTTAACGCCGTGTGTGCCGTAGCGCAGGTGGCCCAGGTATACATCGCCCAAAAAAGGCATATTATTCCATACCCAGTTAATATCTTCGGCTCTTTCCGGATTACTTTCCTTCAGTTCTTTAAACTCTTTCCCAATCTTGCCGAAAATACTGTCGATGGCACGTGTTTTTACTGAACGGAAACGGCTGATGTATTCCATGCCTGGTCCGGCATCTATTTTTATACTGGCAACACCTGCCCCATCCTGGCCCCGGTTGTGCTGTTTCTGCATAAGCAGGAACAGTTTGTTAACGCCGTACATGGGCGTGCCATACTTCTCAACGTAATACTCAATTGGTTTTCGGAGCCTTATCAGGGCAATACCGCATTCGTGTTTTATTGAATCGCTCATGTTTGCTGTTAAAGTGTCTGTGCCAGTAGCTTTTCAATCCAGTGCAGCAGCAGGTCGGGTTTAAAGAACAGGACCAGCAGCGGCAACGCAAAAAACGCCAGCAGCAGCTTATTCGACAGTGAAATAACTAATTTTTCTTCAGTATAATTCCTTTTAAAGAAAAGGTAGTATGGAATCCGGATATAATAGAATAAGGCAACGCCAGTCAGCAGCACACCTGCTACCAATAGCACCAGCAGCATGGTTTGGTTTGATGAACTATACGCTTCCCAGACATTGCTAAAAATAAGCAGCTTGCCCATAAAACCAGCTAACGGCGGAAGCCCAGTAAGCGAGAGCAGGTACAGCAGCGCCATTATGCCCAGATAAGGCAACTTATAGGCTAGTCCGGTAAAATGTTCCAGCTTGCTTACACCAAAATTCTCTTCGGATATCTGCAGGAACAGGAAAATGCCATAGTTCATGAACAGCAGCACGGTCAGGTAAAACAGCACGCTGGAACTATAGTTGGTACCAAACGCCAGCAACGCCATCAACAAAAAACCTGCATGCGATATTGACGAATAAGCCATCAGTCGGCGAGGCGTTTTTTGCCAGAGTGCTGTAAAATTACCTATGACCAACGTTGCCAAGGCCGCAATACCCAGGAACCAAAGTATATCATCGAAATAGGACGCAACAGCCGGATCGGTAAAGGCAGCCACGAAGCGTAGTATAACTATAATGCCCGCCATTTTAGGGCCTGTAGAGAATAACGCAACTATAGGCATGGGTGCGCCCTGGTACACATCGGGCACCCAGAAATGTAACGGAGCGGCCGATATCTTAAAGAAGAAACCAGCAAAAAGGAGAATAGCAGCTATAGTTACCAATAAATAATCTGCCTGTAAAAGTGCCTGCCAGAAAGTGCCTTCAGTATAGTTGAGCGAGCCGGTAAAGCCATAGAAAAACGACATGCCGTACAGCATTACACCTGCCGAAAGTGTACCATACAGGATATATTTCAGACCAGCTTCTACTGCGCGCTTCTCGTGTTTTAGTGTAAGAGTAAGTATGTATGATGCTATAGAAACGACTTCAATAGCCAGGAAAACCATGAGCAGGTTAATGGATTTAGCCATCAAATTCAGACCCAGCACCAACATTAATATCAGTGCGTAATACTCCCCTTTGCCTTCTTTCAGGTTTTCCAGTATTCTGCTTTGGAGTGATAGAAGAATGGTAAAGATACCAGCCACGCTGAAAAGAATTCCACTATAACGGGCCAGCCCATCGGAGCGAAGCAAATTCAGGAACTGCACGCCACCCGACGTATAGCCACCTAATATCTGAAGTATAAAAACGGAGAAAAGAGCGGTAAGCGCCAGCCACGGTAGCAGCTGTTTTATAGTACGGGATTTGAAAAGATCGAGCGTAACAAGCAGCAGGAAGAAGCCAGCCAGCAACAACTCGGGCAACAGCGAACCGGCCCCGGCTATGATGGCGTTGATCTTCTCAGATAATAAGGCTGCCTGTTCGTTCACTTACTTAATTATAGTTCTTTTTACTTGCTGTTTCGGATTAGTAATCCGGAACTTGTTTTATTTCGGATTTGCAATCCGCCTTTTGGCAGTGGTTCCTGCTTTTGCTATTGCGGATTACAAATCCGCGAGTATTATACTTTCGGATTGCAAATCCGAAAGAGCAATTAGGGCACTTAGCAATATTATAGTTACCTAATCAAAGTAGACAGTACCATGTTCAGCTGTTCCTGCCCACTTCGCAATACCAGTTCTGTAAAGCCTTGCGCCGTCATGCCAATTTTATCTAACAACAGATGCGGGAAAATACCGAAAAGTAGGGCTAGCACGGCCAGCGGTAACAGCATTAGGTATTCCCGTGCGTTCAGGTCAGACATCGCAGCTTTCTCGCGTAGTTCCGGGAAGATCCAGTACTTTCCGAAGAACATTCTTTGCAAGGCCCACAGGTAATAAGCCGCAGCCAGCAACAAACCGAAAACAGCAACTATAGTTAGCCAGCGCGGCAGCAAACCTGTGATATCCGGAGAACTGAAACCACCTACCAGCACCAGCAATTCGGCTATAAAACCAGAGAAGCCCGGTAAGCCCAGCGAGGCGAAGAAAGCGATCACCACAAACGTAGTATAAGCCGGCATACGTTTGGCAAGTCCACGGAAATTCAGGATCATACGATCATGTGCACGGTCGTAGATAACACCAACTACCAGGAAGAGCATAGCTGAGATAATACCGTGGCTGAACATCATGTAGATAGCACCGTTCACCCCTTCAGAAGTAAGCGACGCCAGGCCCAGCAGCACAAAGCCCATATGCGAAACAGAAGAATAGGCAATCAGTTTTTTCAGATCGTTCATAGCCAGGGCGCAAAGTGCTCCATAAATAATGGAAAGCACACCTAAGCCACCAACCAGCACGGCAAAGTATGCGCCTGCATCCGGGAAAATCGGGTAAACGATACGTATCAGACCATAACCACCCACCTTCAAAAGTATAGCTGCCAGTAGAACTGAGATTGGCGTGGGCGCTTCTACGTGCGCGTCCGGGAGCCAGGTATGCACCGGCACCGATGGCACTTTAATAGCAAAGCCGGCAAACAGTAACAGAAAAGCAATAAAGCGAAGCGGCAGATCCCACAACACCGAGCCTGATAACACATGCAGCAAACTCCCAGGAATAAAGTTGGCAGGGTCCATCATGGCCGGAATGCTGAACGTACGCACAAGATCAGCCCCCTGGATCGTATTTTGTTGTAAAGCCTGCTGTACCTGTAAGATCGTGTCCGGGGTAAGTCCACTGGTTTGCAGCATTCCTAATTGTGCAGCTGTAGCTAACGGGTCGATTACAGAAGTATATAGCCCGATCATTACGATCAGGATAAACAGGGATCCCACCAAGGTATAGATAAAGAATTTGATAGCTGCATATTCCCGTTTCGGGCCACCCCAGATACCGATCAGGAAGTACATCGGCAGGAGCATAAACTCAAAAAACAGGTAAAACAGGAAGAAATCCAGTGCCAGGAAACAGCCCATTACGCTGGTAAGCAGCAACAGGTATAGCAGAAAATAGCCTTTAATGTTCTTTTTGATTGTCCAGGATGAGATGACGCCGATAACACCAATGATGCCCGTGAGCAGCACCATGCTGATGCTGATACCATCCACGCCTACAAAATACTCGATCTGAAAACGGCCTAAACTGCCTAGCGAGAAGCCGATCCAGTTCAGTTTCTCTACAAATTGGTAGCCCTGTTGTCCGTTGGCTGCAGTGGTGCCATCGAAACTGAAATATAAAACTATAGCCAGCACCATCTGCACCAATGCACCTATCAACGCTATTGCTTTTATTGGCTGTTGCAGGCGTGCAGGCATTAGCAGCAATACAAGCGCTGCCAATAAAGGTGAAAAAATAAGGCTACTAAGTATAAATTCTTTCAAGCTCTTTATTATTGATTGTTAACCGTTAAACCAGCACTTCTTCAACCAGAATATTTTAATCTCTTAAATCTTAAAAATTTTGGATTCAAAGATACTTTAAAACAACACGATATATAGTATAATCAGTATAAATCCGAAAAGCGAATAAGCATAATAACTCTGCACTTTGCCGTTTTGCAGGTTACGCCCCAGCATACCAAATACTTTAGAGAGTGCACCTACCAGCCATACCAAACCATCTACGACCAGCCTGTCGAACCAACCCACCATTTTTGAAAGTACCACCAGCCACTTGCTGCCATAGTTCAAGGTGTAATCGATCACCCGTTTATCTACCCGGTAAAGTGTCCTGGAGAGCAGCAACGTTGGTTGGACTAAGCTATAGTTGTAAAGTTGGTCCAGGTAAAAATGGTTGTAGCTAAGCTTTGCAAAGACACCTTTGGGTTGTTCATAAACCAGGTCGTCGCTGGTCTTTCGGTTATACTTTATAAGTGCGATGGCTATACCAGCTGCGGCAAGCAGCGCAGATGCAACACCAATAAGGATATGAGGCAAATGGTTTGTATCATCCTGTAGCCTTACTGCCTGTACCAGATTTTCAGCCAGCAGCATAAGCGACATATTATTTAAGCCAATACCTGCAGTTACCCAACTACCGCTAAAGCTTAGTGGATTTAAGGAGAAGAAAATGCCCAGCGACAGTATAGCTAGTATAACCACAGGCACGAGCATAACACATTCTGTTTCCAGTTTTGGAGAGAAGCGGATCTGCTGCACATCGAAAGGTGACCGGAAACTGCCGAAGAACATGAACCACATGTGGCGCGTCATGTAATAAGCCGTGAGCACCACCACTACAAAGCCTGTAGCCGGAACTATAAAGTATAACAAGTTACCATTTGTGCTCATGGTTTGCGCCCATGCCCATGCTACCGAAAGTATAGCGTCTTTAGAGAGAAAACCAGAAGTAAGCGGAATACCGGCCAATGCAGCAGTGGCCAACAGGTAACTATAAAATGTGAACGGCATCGTTTTGCGAAGTCCACCCATGTTGCGGATATCCTGTGCATCAATGTTCTCCAGGTGTGAGTGGTGCAGCCCGCGGTGCATGGCGTGTATGATGATACCGGCATTCAGAAAGAGTGCTGCCTTAAAGAATGCATGTGTCGTCAGGTGGAAAAGCGAGGCATCGTAAGCGCCGGTGCCCATACCCATCACCATATAGCCTAACTGAGAGATAGTGGAAAAGGCCAGCACAGCTTTAATATCGTATTGATTTAAGGCTGCCAGCGCACCTACCAACGCAGTGATAGCACCAACTATAGCAATAACTGTAAGCGCATCCGGGGTAAAGAAGGCGTAGCAACGAGCCACTAAGTAAACGCCTGCAGCTACCATGGTTGCCGCGTGTATCAGCGATGAAACCGGTGTCGGGCCCTGCATGGCATCGGGTAACCAGACCTGCAACGGAAACTGCGCCGACTTACCCACGCATCCCATAAACAAACCCAAACCGGCCAGCGTGAGTAGAACTGTACTTAGCTCCAGTTGCCAGAGCTCGCCATTCAGGCTATAGTTTAATATGAAATTATTGTTAATCCAGTTGCCTGTGCTAATTAATGCTCTAAGCGCTTCCAGATCGAAGGTGCGGAAATAAGTATAGAAAGCGAACAAGCCAAGCAACAAACCAATATCCCCTACCCTGTTTACCAGGAATGCCTTTTTATTGGCTGCTATAGCTGCCGGTTTGTGATACCAGAACCCGATGAGCAGGTACGACGACAAACCCACCAACTCCCAGAACATGAACAGCAGCAATAAATTATCCACCAGCACAATTCCCAGCATACTGAACGTAAACAGCCCCAGGTAAGCAAAATAACGGCTGTACCCCGAGTCGGCATGCATGTACCCCACAGAAAACAGCTGCACCAGCGTAGAGATAAAAGTAACGATCACGAGCATCAGCACCGTCAGGTTATCCAACAGAATCCCGGCTGTAAAATCAGAAACTATAGTTGAAGGCAAACTGAACCACGTGGTGCGGGTATGGTACGTTTCAGCGTTCCAGGTTTGTGTGAAAAGGTAAACTGAAAGTATAAACGTGATAGCTGAAATACCGATTGCAAGCCAGTCACCGCGACGAGGCAGGCGCTTACCAAAACAGAACAACATAAAAAAGGCCAGTAGCGGCAGCAACAACACTACCAAAGCGGTAGTGGTTTGAGGGGTACCAGCCAATGGCTTCAGAAGTTCAGTGAGCTCCAAGTTTGTACGTTATAGTTTCGGGTTATAAGCCTGTTAAGCTGGCAAAGTTAACTAAGATTTATAAGATTGGAAGGATTAAAAGATGATAGTGTCAGTCAATTTCATCACTAAAGAAGCAGTTTGTTAAGAATCACTTTAAACCCCTCTCATATAGCCTAATCCAGGAATCAATTGAATCTTAAAAATCTTAGTTCTGGTCTGTAGATATCTCGTTCAGGTTAGCTGTTCTGAAATGCTGATACACGCGCAAAACGATAGCCAGGGCAACGGCTGCTTCAGCGGCTGCAACCACAATAACAAACAGCGAAAACAACTGGCCCTGCATTAAACTTGGATCGTGGCGGCTGAAAGCGACCAGGTTCAGGTTGGCAGCATTAAAGATTAACTCTATACCCATCAGCACCACCACCGCATGACGCTTGGTGATAACTGCCAGTATGCCCAGGCTGAATAGCACAGCGCTCAGAAGTAAAATATGTTCTAACGGAATCTGCTGCATAACTATACTTTCTGTTTGTCGGTGGCAATGTAGGCGGCTCCCATCAGGGCAATAAGCAGCAGCAACGACGCAATCTCAAAAGGCAGCACGAAATCCGTCATTAGTTTTATACCTATCATTTGTACTGTACTTTTCTGATCTCCCAGCACGTCAATTTCCGTAGTTTGCAGCCAAGGCAATGCGCCGATATTGGCTTTTAGTATAGAATAGCTCAACCCTACAACTATAAGCCCGGCCACCAACGCCCCCCAAACCGTGTTCACATTCTCAGAAAGCACTGATTTATCCTGCACGCGGCTGCTCAGCATGATACCAAAAAGTATAAGCACCAGCACGCCACCCACATACACCATTAGTTGGGTAACAGCTATAAAATCAGCGAACAGCAACACGTAAATGCCGGCTATACTTAGCAAGGTTATCAGCAGCGAGAAACCTGCATACAACAAGTTACGCGTCAGCACCATGTAAGCCCCCGAAACTATAGCCAATGCGGCGAAGATGTAGAAAAGCATTTTTATAGTTATCAGTTAACAGTAATCAGTTTCTCAAAAGACCTTGTAGTGTGCGCAGATCCTACGAGCGGCTGGTGCCAAAGGCTTCGCTTCGTAGTCCAGACACTAGCGGGGGCTGCGCACGCCGCTAGGTCTTTTCTCTACCCTTTATTTCTGGCTGCCAGCGCTGCTGCTTTTGCTGCCGCCATTTCTTCCTGCTGCTTTGCCAGAAGTTGCTTCTTCTCTTCAGCCTGCTCCGGCGACAGGTCTGTAAAATGATAGATCATGTTCTTGATGTCTACTTCAGCGAAATCGTACACAGGAGTCATGGTCAGACAGTCGGTTGGGCAAACAGTGGTGCAGAGGCCACAGTAGCAGCACTTGGCCATGTCGATGTCGAAAACTGGCGCATATAATCGCTTTTTGGTACCGTCTGAAGTCAGTCCAATTTCTTCCGTTGCTTTAACCGATTCTATGGTAATACAGTTAACAGGGCAGATCTTGGCGCAAAGATCACATACAATACAGTCGTCTATCTCGTTATGCAGGCGGTAGCGGCCGTTGTCAGGAACTGGAATTGCTTCGTAAGGATACTTCAGTGTTACCAGTCCGTCGGGCTGGTTAAAGTAGTTCTTATCGGTCACGTACTCCGGGGTACGGCGGTTTTTGGCACGCCAGAAGTGCTGCCACGTCAGGCGCAGGCCACTTACCAGCGACTTTACTACGTCCCAGAAACTGAATTTATGTTTTATGGTTTTTTGCTCCATAATTTTATGAGGAGTGTAAACCCACCCCTAACCCCTCCGAGGAGGGGAATTTTCTTATAGTTCTGTCATCTCGAATGTAATGAGAGATCTATTTAGAATTTAAGATAGATTTCTCCTGAAGGTCGAAATGACATTTAAGTTAGATCATTAACAATCGCCAGATGCCTGCAATTAAAACTACACCCAGCGCAATTGGCGTAAGCACTTTCCAGCACAGGTGCATCAATTGGTCTACGCGCAGGCGTGGGTACGTCCAGCGAATTTGCAATTGCAGAAACAGCAATACAAACGTTTTACTCAGCAACCAGAAACCACCCCAAAGTATGCTTGATAATTCCCCTACGGTTCCGGTGGTCCAGTAGGCCAGGCTAACAGGGCCGATGTTTGGCAAAGGCGTGTTCCAGCTGCCCAGGAAAAGTATAACTGCCACTAAACTTACCAGCACCATCATACTATACTCGGCCAGGAACAACACAGCAAACCTAAACCCTGAGTATTCTACGTGAAAACCTGCCACCAGCTCCGACTCCGCTTCCGGAATATCAAAGGGCGCGCGATTACTCTCGGCCAGCGAGGCGATAAAGTATATGATGAAGGAAATCAAAAGTATAGGTGCCCGGAAAATGTTCCAGGTCGTGATGCCGCCTATAGTTGTTGTGTTAATACCTAGTGCTTCGATACCAAACAGCCAGTTCATTTCGTATTCCAGTCCCGGAAACTGGTTCATGATAGCGCCTTGCTGGTAACTGATCTCCTGGAAATCCAGGGACTGACAGATCATGACAGCCGAAAGTATAGCCAGACCAGCCGGAATCTCATAGGATACAATTTGCGCCACCGAACGCATCGCACCCAGCATGGCATATTTGTTATTCGAGCCCCAACCCGCCATCAGCAAACCTACCACATCCAAAGAGATAATAGCCAGCAGGTAAAACACGCCAATACCAATGCCAGCCGGCACCAATTCCGGGGTGAAAGGTATAACGGCGAAACCGGCAAAAACAGCGGCAAAAATTAAAATGGGAGCAAGTTTGAAAAGCTTTTTATCGGCAGCGGCAGGAACAATGTCTTCTTTCTGCAACAGCTTCAGCACGTCCAGCACTGCCTGCAACGAACCATAAGGACCAGCTTCAGTTGGGCCCATGCGGTCCTGCATAAAAGCAGCCACCTTCCGCTCCGCATACGCCAGCACGATCACTATCGAAAGCAACAGCACAAGTGTAAGCACAAAAGCGAGCATAGGCGGTTAAGGTTTGTTAAAAGGCAAAGGTAAGTTTTAATTTGGAAATTCGGGGATGTGGAGATTTGTCTGAACCAGGATTTACAGGATTTAGGAATTTTCGGGATTAGGTAATTAACTTATAAATAACCTGTGTACTCCTACTACTCTCCATTTGTCGTTCTCTTTCTTCAGAAAGTAAGCATTGCCAGAGCCCATCTCTGGTCCATTATAATAATGGACTCTAACAATTGCATGGTCAGAATTTCTATTGAAAGAAACTTTTTCAAAATAAATAATCCCAGCAGGTTCATTAATGCCATAAGATTCACGACCGCTTTCAACAACAATTGATTTATACTTATAGGATGAACCTACTTTATGAGCGCCTTTATACTCCTTATATATTAAACTACTATCAGCTATAATCTCCCTGAATTTATCTGTATCAAAGCCAGCATATTTCTGTAGAGATTTTTTACGCTGAAAACCTCTATCTTCATTCAATAGATTTTTCTTCTTAGAAAACTCATAAGACCAATCGACATTAAAAACTGTTTCAACAATTACACTGTCGTTGATCTTAAGATAAGGCAATGATTGAATTTCGATAGCAGGCCCAAGCAAAGAATCAAAAGCTAAACTATAGATCTGCGTCAGGTCGTCTTGCGTGAAAGGAATTTCAACAGGCTTCTCTTCCTGCTTTACTTGGCTACAAGCAAAAGCAAACAGGCAAAGCAGTAAACTATAGCTATACTTTAGAAATCTACACATCTATAAATCTTCAAATTAGATTACTCCACCAAATGCGGCACAAACTGCGACAGGTTGGTGATGATGCCTTTCTCGCGACGGAAGCCGATGGCGCAGCCTTCTCCGGCCCAGAAAACGCCTGCCTGGTAAGTATAGCCTTTATTGTCTTGTGGTAAATCACACCAGCGTTGGTATACCTGCTGTTGCTGCTCGTATTCGCCTTCCATCTTTGTAACACTTACTTTATCTATTACTTCTACACTTTGCCCTTCCCTACCGAAGTATGGCTTGCGGATATACTTGCCACTTAATGGCGTTAGGTCAGCTTCGAGTAAAAGCGGATGATACGGATAAGCTTTCCAGAGCCAGGCGAGCATGCCTTTGCTTTGGAAAAGCAAAGTGTAAGCCGGATTAGCGATAACTACATTGCGGCTGCGGGAAAGTTGGGTCAGGCTTTCGCAGAGTTCAGGTTCTTCCCAGGCAATCTGTTCCCAGGGCAATAGCTTGAACAGGAACGGAAACTGCTGCCACTGTTCATTCTCTACTTGCGCCCATACACCGCGCTCTGCTCCTTCTGTAGAAATGTTTACTTCATCGATCGGGCAAAGATGCGTATCAAAACCGGCTTCCTTTGCAGCTTGTGCCAGTACAGCGCAATTGGTTTCGTCTTCGGCACTTCCGCCAATGTAAGTTAAAAGCAGAGCAGGCGCCAGGTCGCTGTTCATTGTGCGCCAGGTTCTGAATTGCTCTACCAACGCCTCATATAATCCGGAGTACTGGTTGGCATCATTCTTACCCGCAGCAGCCAGACTTGCCCATTGCACCACAGCCGTTTCAGGTATGGAAGTGGCCGTATCAGCGTTAAATTCTATCAATTTGGCGCCTTCAGGAGTTTGAGCAAGATCAAAGCGGCCGTACAAATGCCAGTGGCGGTCGTCGTTCCAGGATTGGCGGACCAACTGCCACAAGTTCTGCGGTATGCCCAGTACATTCAAAAAAGCGTCCGGTAACTCATCGGGAATGGCCCGCACCATCATATCATATAAGGTGTCGGCAGCTTCCAGAAGCGCATCGGCGTCTTGTTCATTCAACACCACTGCTTCACCGGGTACATAGTTGGCGCAACCATCTTCTACACACCACTCCCAGCCAAGTCCGCGCACAGCCGTTTCTACGTCGCCGGAGTGGGGCTCCAGGCGAACTTTTATTCTCAGGTTATCCAGCATCAACTATAGTTCTGAAGTGTAACTTAACCGCCAAAACCACTGCCGCTGCTACGACCTCTGAAGTAGCCGCTTCTGCCGGAACGTGGCGCAGTTGATTGTTGCCTGTAGGTTTGCACATTCTGGCGCCAGGCTGCAGTGTTGTTCATTAGGCCCGGATTCGCATAATAACCAGCCCTCGGCGACATCATGCGACCCGCCATGTAGCCCATGCCACTCCACCACAGCACACTTCCTAAACCAAAGCCACCCTGGTTATAAGTCTGCTGATTGGCAGCCAGGTCTTTCATCTGGTTTTCAAGCGCCAGCCCCTGTAAGGTATCAACCCGACCATCGTTATACTTCAAAATGGCCATGCTACCTCCCGGGGCAGTCGTGCGTTCGTCGGTAATTTTCCATTGGTCTGGGGCTTCTTCGGTCAGTTCGGTAATAATGCCATCCGGTACTTTCACTTCTTCACCGGAGTTCCAGTCGTTGTTACTGCTTTGGCCGCAGCTGGTAAGGCCCATGCAGGTGGCCGCCGCAACTATAAAGGCATTGCGCTTAAAATCGCCGATTCGCAGATATCGTTTTTTCATGAGGTCTAATGCAAGTATAGTTAAAGGTACGGTTTTTAGGGGATTTTTGGTAATGACAGGAATGATAGGGAATGATTAACCCACCCCTACCCCTCCCGAGAGGGGAATTTTCTGGTATGCTTTTCAATTTGTCAGTTCGACGTAAGGAGAAATCCGGAGGTGTTTTATAGTTCCCGTAACCCAACCACCCCCAACCCCTCAGAGCTACGCTCGCTACCTTCGAAATATCTACTCGATAGTCTAAGGCGGGGAGCTTTTATGCTTTCACTTTGCCATCTAGAACAGCGTGAGAGATCTGGTACATTTAACCCACCCCTGCCCCTCCCAAGAGGGGAATTTCTGCTATAGTTATAACTACGGCTATAGTTCTATAGTTTCAGCCTGTCACGCGGACAGGTCGTGACCTGTCCCTACTGAATGGGATTGTAGAGACGCAATACTTTGCATCTTGTTTCGGGTTACTATTAACCTAAACTATAGGACACATAAGATCCCTCGGCTGACGCTCAGGATGACAAATAGTGAAACTATAGAACCCAAAACTATCCCTTTGCTCGATAGGGCAAAAAACTTTCTAACTTTCTAACTTTCTAACTGCGCTAAGCGCCATTACTCCCACAACGGATAATGCTCTAAATGTACTTTGCGCTTGAAGAAAATACGGGTGCTTTCTTCGAAGGAACGGGTGAAGTCTGATACGTAAAAGTGATGATCGCCAACCAGTTTATCAGATGCCAGGTTATGTTGTTCCAGGTAATCTTTTACATGTTGCGCTACGATCTGGCTGGCATCCAGCACATCCACATCACCTTTATAGTAATTTTCTATCTGCTTTTTTATGAGTGGGTAATGCGTGCAGCCAAGTATCAGTGCTTCTATGCCTTGCAGGTCCGGATCTGATAGATAGGCGTGAATTACGTTTTCGGAGATGGTATCGTTAAAAAAACCTTCTTCTATCATAGCAGCTAAAAGAGGCGTGGCATGCGACTTCAGGTCTATTTCCAAACCCAGCTCGTCTACTTTTTTGCGGTACACATTTGAGTTTACAGTTTGCTTGGTTCCGATCAGGCCAATGGTGCTGCCCGGGTAAGTGGCTCCTATATACGATACGATGGGGTCGATAACGTTCAGGACTTTTGCTTTGCTCCCTACATACTCTTTAACCAGTTCGTAAGCGGCTGCCGATGCCGAGTTGCAGGCGATCAATATAACCTTGCATTGCTGTTTCAGAAGCAGGTCGCAAATCTTAACGGCATAGGCCTGTATGGCAGCTGTTGATTTATCGCCGTACGGCAGGTGTGCTGTGTCGCCGAAGTAAATAAGCCTTTCGTTTGGCAACACTTTCGTAATTGCCTGAGCTACAGTAAGTCCACCAATACCGCTGTCAAAAATCCCGATCGGCAGATGTCTTTTTTCCTTTTCCATCGTATGCGAAATTACTTAAAAAGTCGTTTTTAAACCGTTCACATTTAAAATATGTGCGTTCACGAAAATTTGTAACCTTTTGGAATTATCACAAACTCAACCAAGTTATATTTGCAACCGTAATATTACTATAATTTTAACGACATATTATTTTTGTTAAATATTTTGTTAGTTTTAAACTATATTATATCTTTAATAAGAATTTAAGGTTCCACACCTGATACTCTTTAAAGAGTCATCAGCCTGCCAAAGGTATTACACTGCGCCACTGTTCACCTGTACATCAGTCAGCACTATACTATTTCGTTAGCGTTTTTAAATAGATAGAAAAGACCCTTATGCAAACAGCACTTACTTTACCAGCACCTACCATAAAGCGCTCTTCACTTTATGGAAGTCTTACCACCCGCTTCGTTGCTTTCCTGGTAGATACTACCATGCTTGTCTTTTTCTATACGATCATTTTTTATTCTGCCGGCTCAAATGCAGAGCACATCAGCTCCTGGGACAAAACGTTCCAGCATAATGGATTCAGTATACCCGAACTTTTCCTGATAGGTAAGATCCTGTTCTTCAACCCTTATTTTGCAGCTGTACATTGGCTGTACTATACGTTGCTGGAGGCATCGCCTAAGCAGGCAACTATAGGTAAGTTTACGCTGGGTTTAAAAGTGACAGACCTGCGTGGCAAACGCATTACCTTGTGGCAATCTAACTTACGATATTTCAGCAAGTTACTCTCTGCTTTACCAGTTTTATTAGGCTTTTTGCTGATACTTACATCACGCCGCCATCAGATGCTGCACGATTATGCAGCACGCACTGTGGTAGTTGCCGACTAAAAGACCATCACTAAAAATTGCACTAATTTTTATTACATCCATCTGTTGCTTTCGTATATCTATACCTGGGTATCATTAAGAAAGGAGGATAGTAATGAGATTTATTCCAACACGTTTCCACGGTGTATTAGACTATATAGTAGGTATATTTTTGATCGTTGCCCCATGGGTGCTTGATTTTTCGGAGCACGATGCTGCTACCTGGACCATGGTAATTGCCGGTATTATAGTACTGTTGCAAACAGCCATGACCGATTTTGAGCTTGGACTGATCAGACGTATACCCATGCGGAACCACCTGATGATGGACTTTATGCTGGGTGTTTTACTGGCACTTTCGCCGTGGCTATTCGGTTTCAGCCACTATGTGTACCTGCCGCACCTGATCTTAGGTATTTTCTCTATCCTGGCTTCGCTTACCACACACCGTGTACCAAGCCATAGTTATAATGCAGAACATACCAGCCCGGATCATATCCGGAATTTGTAATTAAATTGCTTTTCAGCAAAACAGGCCACCCCTACCGGGTTGGCCTGTTTTATTTTAACCTATCCCCGAAGAATTGCCTAAATTTGTAGTATGAATTACCTATCTGCAGAAAATACATCTAAAAGTTACAGCGACCGCTGGCTGTTCAAGAACCTGAACTTTGGCATTAGCCAGGGGCAGCGTGTGGCACTGGTGGGCGTGAATGGGTCCGGAAAAACAACTTTACTGAACGTGTTGGCTGGCAAAATTCCGCCGGATGAGGGCAGCGTAAGCGTGCGCAAAGAAGTAACAATAGGCTTTCTGGGCCAGAACCCGGAGTTCGACGAGAACCTGACTGTGCACCAGACTATATTTTCGGGACAGAGCGAGTCGCTGGATGTGATTCGCGAATACGAGATTGCGTTAGAAAACCCGGATACCAGCGCCGATAAAATGCAGCGCATTATGGAGCGCATGGACGAACTGCAGGCCTGGGATTTTGAGCTGAAAGTAAAGCAGATTCTATCCAAACTGGGCATCCATAACCTCGAAGACAAGATCAGTCATTTATCGGGTGGGCAGCGCAAGCGTGTGGCCATGGCCCGTGTGCTGATAGAAGAGCCAAGCATGCTGATACTGGATGAGCCCACCAACCACCTGGACCTGGACACGATAGAGTGGCTGGAAAACCTGTTATCGACCCAAAATACAACCCTGCTGATGGTTACCCACGACCGTTACTTTTTAGACAGGGTAGCCAACGAGATAGCCGAACTGGATGGCGGACAGGTGTTTACTTACAAAGGAAACTATAGTTATTTTATAGAGAAGAAGGCATCGCGGGAGGAAATGGCAGCTGCCGAAACCGAGAAAGCACGTAACCTGATGCGCAAAGAGCTTGACTGGATCCGTCGGCAGCCGAAGGCGCGCGGTACCAAAGCCAAGTACAGGGTAGATGCTTTTGAAGAACTAAAAGAAAAAGCAGCTAAAAAAGTAGCAGGACCACAGCTGGAATTATCGGTTAAAACCACACGACAAGGCGGTAAGATCATCGAGGTAGATCATATCTCAAAATCATTTGGCAGCAAAAAGATAGTAGATGATTTCAGTTATGTGTTTAAGAAAAAGGACCGCATTGGTATAGTTGGCCCGAACGGAGCCGGCAAATCCACTTTCCTGAACATGCTGACCGGCAAACTGCAACCCGATTCCGGAACTATAGATGCCGGCCAGACAACTGTTTTCGGATACTACACCCAGGAAGAACTCCAGTTTAAGGAAGGACAGCGCGTGATAGATATTGCCAAAGAAATTGCCGAGGTAGTGGAAATGGCGAATGGAGAAGTGATAACAGCAAGCCAGTTCCTGCAGCATTTCCAGTTTGCTCCGGCTCAGCAGTATACCATGGTAAATAAGTTGAGCGGTGGCGAAAAACGTCGTTTACAGTTACTTCGCGTGCTTATCAAGAACCCGAACTTCCTGATACTGGATGAGCCAACCAACGACCTGGACATTATCACGCTTAACATACTCGAAGATTTCCTGCTAAACTTTGGTGGATGTTTGCTGATGGTAAGCCACGACCGTTATTTCATGGACAGGCTGGTGGAGCATTTGTTTGTGTTTGAAGGCGAAGGCAAGATCCGAAACTTCCCGGGCAACTACACCGATTACCGCGAATGGCTGAAAGAGCAGGAAAAACAGGAACCTGAGACCAAAGCTATAGTTGCAGCCCCTGTCCCGGTACAAGAGAAAAAGGAAGACCAGCCAACTAACAAGCGCAAAGCGACCTATAACGAGAAAAAAGAATACGAGCAACTGGAAAAGGAAATAGCCAAACTGGAAGCCCGCAAAGTTGAAATTGTAGATTTAATGAACGCCGGAACCACCACGGACCATACACAGTTAGGCGCCTGGGCAAGCGAACTCGAAACTATAAACGAGCAACTGGAAGAGAAAGAATTCCGATGGCTGGAACTGGCGGATATTATCTAAAACCAAAAAGGCAGCTTAAACGGCTGCCTTTTTTATAGTTCTTACTTCTCTATTCCAGCCCTTTCACTACCACATATTTTTCCTGGTTCTTCTGCCCTACTTTATTTATCTTTTTATCCAGGCGTTTGGGGTCGTTTATAGTCTCATAAAATTCGTCGAGATATTTCATGGTGCGTTTCAGGTAGCTTTTATCCAACAGGTCGTATTCCTGCTTGTAAAGGCCATAAATAGAGGTACGCCGTGCATTAAAGGTATTTATAGTTTTGCGAAGCGTGTTCGGGGAGTAACTATAGCCACGGAACAGCCGCTGCCTGACCGATGTAATATTTAGCTCCGGAGGCGGCGAGGCGTAAGGCGCATCAACTATACCGGCGTAATCAAAATCGTAGGTAACCGGAATGGCAGGCGAAAGCGGATCTGTCGCCATCAGTTCTATGTTATGCCTGTAAGGTACCGACCAATCAGTGTTGCCAATCATGTACTGAAAAAAGGCCAGCAAAGCCATTGCTTCTTCGTCGGTCTCGCGCATATTTATAACCAGCTCTTTCTTTACAAGTTCGCTATTATTCCGTTTGGCCATTTCGCTATCGTCTTCGATCATAAAAGCGTAGCGCTTCTCTGTCTTCCGTTTGCTTTTCAGGTCCTCGTAGGTAACCCGGCACAACTTTACCCTGAAACTATAGTTGGTAAGCACATTGTATAGTTTGTAAACCAGGAATTCCCGGATTACATAATCTTCGTTGATGCAGTGGGTGACCAGTTTTACCTTATTTACTTTATTGAATATCGTTTGCCCGGAGGTTTTCCGGACAAAGTTGAGTAAGAGCGGCGGGAAAGCACACACACTGGGATCGCGGCGGCGATTACCTCGTACTTTCGCCTTCAGGTTCATAACCGTTACAAGGCCATTTGAATCTGTGTAAGATAAAATGGCAGGATGATACTTGCTGTCTTCTCCCCTGTCTTTCAGTAAAGCCCCATAATCCATCGAGAGCTTAATTTCCAGGATCTCCTCATTCGTAAAAAGCGGGTTCTCGTCTTGCTGATAAACTGTATTTTGTAAACTGTAGCTGGAGAGATGTGTCTCTGCCGGGGCAACATTCGGGTAAAATGCCAGGCTAAGAACCAAGACAAACTTTACAGCAAAAAATAAAACCTGTGACATGTTACCCCCTTATCCGCGATCAATACCAGGAATGTAGAGGGTTTAAAAATCAAACTATAAGCCTAGCCTGCGGAGTTTCTTTTTTGTAAAAAGCTCTTTCATGACCTGCCCCTGCGATTGCTCAAAGCCAATACCCATTATTTTAGCAACGGTAACCGGAATATCAATTAAGGTATACTTCATATCCACGACTGTGTTCTTTTTAAAATCCGGGCCAAGGGCAAGTAAAAATATCTGCTGGCAACCTTCACAGTTATCGCCATGGTCTATCCAGCCTCCATCTACGTTTTCAAGATGCCGGCCATGGTCGGTGGTTATAAGTAGTGTGGTGCTCTTTTTATAGTGCTTATCCTGCTGCAGGTAATCGTAAAGCTGTTTCACGTACCTGTCGTCCCGGACAATGCCCCTGATGTAATAGTCCCAGTTGGCGGCGTGGGCATAACCGTCCGGCTCCATAAAGTTTACCAACATCAGGTTAGGCTTATGAGTACTTAATACCTTCTTTACTTCTATCAGCGTCAGGGAGTCGGCGCGGTAACCGGTACCCGGGCCGGCAACACCACAATTTAAAGAAGGCATGTAGGTGTTGTTCCAGACAGAATCGGAGGTGTTGGCCAGTATGTTCAGTTTGTCTTTGCTGCTCACGATCCAAGCGGAGGTAGCGGGTTTACCGGTTTGCTTTAACCAGTACTGGAAAATAGAAGGATTTGCCGGAAGCTCATTTCCATAATTGTCTATTGGCTGGTTTACGCCTGTAGTTATAGCCGCATGCCCGGAGTTGGTATACGTATAAGCATCGTTCCTGAAATTGCTGAAGAAAGTGCCTTTGCCTTTTAATTGCGTAGACATGTGCGGAATAGCGCCCGGGGTAACGCCCCATGTTTCGGAATGTCGCACGCCATCAATCACAACCACGATCACGTTCTCGGTACTGAGGCCTTTATAACCAGCACCCGGCGCCGTGGCGCACCCCTGCAACAGGAACGATCCGGCAAAAGCAAGCAATAGCAGCCGAAATAAATGCGGCACCCTTTTTTTACCATTTTCTAAACCCGATCTCATAGTTAGCTATTCTATAGTTTAGTATACGCGAAGTACATAATACAGAATAAATAAACACACTCATTTTCAAACACATACACGCATTTTTAAAACTATAAGATCTCAGCCCGGTTTATAAGCCCTGCAACTATAAAAATTACCAGACCTGCAGATTTAATTTGCTTTTGTAAAATAACTTTCCCTATTTGGAGTTAAGATTTAAATATGCATCAACCAGCTCCCATAGCGATCACACTTTCTTTGCCGGTAACACCTGGCCAGGAGCTGCTGCATTCCATCTATTCTTATTGCCAGAGCATCTATAGCTATTATCGCTATTATTATCGCCGCACGTACAGCGCTCTCTTTGGCAATCACTCCGATCATACATCGTAAAAACAGGAAGGTCTATTTAGGCCAAACTATAAAGTGATACTGAAAAGCAGCGCGAAAGCCCTGCTTTTTTGCATTTATACCTATCCTAACTATAAAATAATAAACCATGAATATTACACAGAACTACAGCAGCTACACACAAGAGAACCACACCGTTTGGGCCATACTTTTTGAACGCCAGTTCCAGAACCTGCAAGGCAAGGCAATTCCGGAGTTTTTTGAGGGACTGGAAAAAGTTGGTTTCAGCCGGGATCGTATTCCGGATTTTGATGAGGTGAACCAGCGCCTGAAACCGCTGACCGGTTTTGAGGTAGTGCCTGCCCCCGGCATTGTAGACGATGCGCTGTTTTTTGAGCTGATCGCAAATCACAAATTTCCGGCAACCGTCTGGATCCGGAACATGGACCAACTAGATTACCTGGAAGAACCGGATATGTTTCATGATGTGTTCGGGCATGTGCCGTTGCTGACAATACCTGTTTACTGCCAGTTCCTGGCGCAGCTCTCGCAACTTGCCCTGCAATACATTGACAGACCTGATATAATTGACCTGCTAACGCGCATTTACTGGTACACTATAGAGTTTGGCCTGTTTACAGAGAGTGGCAAACCGATGATCTATGGCGCGGGCATTTTGTCTTCGGTCGGGGAAAGTAACCTGGCGGTGTCTGATGCCAGTACTAAGTTTAAATTTGATGTAACCCATATCCTGGAAACCTCTTACATTAAAGAGACTTTCCAGAGCCAGTACTTTCATATTTCTGATTTCAGTGAGTTGCTGGAGGCATTGCCTGCCTTAACTATAGCCCTGGATAAATTAAAAGAAGAACTGGCAGTACCGCAAACACTATAAAACAAAGGCCCGGCTATAGTTGTAGCCGGGCTTCTATAGTTGCATTTATAAGAAATACTTCAACAGTTTCTGTTCAAACTCTGCAGCCGTAACCACGTTATCTTTGTTCACATCCCAGAGTGTACCAACTCCATCTGCCAGCTCATCTTTTGTGATGGTACCATTTTTATCAGTGTCCCAATTATTAAAGAATTTCAAGTCCTCCATTCCTTTCTGAAACTCACTGTATTCCAGGTAGTCGTTGTTGTTTGTATCCCATGTATCCCAGAGTCCGGTATGTCCGCCAAAGTCTTCTCCAAACTCATTAACGTAAGCCGGGTCAATAGAATAGTCCCATTGATTTTTGTTTACTATTGAATAAAAGGCAAAATTAAATTCATTCAGATCTAACTCTATATCGCTGCCACTTGAAAATTCATACCAACCAGTTGAAGTAAAAGCTGTATTAAAATCAAGTTCAGAAAGATCTTCAGCGATTACATTCAGCACTACTGATTCTCTTGCGACATTCCTGTTAAAATCCTCTGCTTCTACTATAAGAGTATATTGCCCTGAAACACTACCCTCGAGTTTAAGAAACTGCGTAATATACTCCCCTATATCATCGCCTACTCTACCAGTACTACCTATAATATCTATAGATTTGCGTTTACCTGCAGGGTCGGCTAGAAACAATCTCATCGCCTTAATATCTTTGTTATCTTTTGCCCATACATTAATCAATACTGTCCCGATCGCTAAATAGGTCTGATCATTCTGGGGAGAATTGATGGTAATTTCGGGAGCAGCGGTATCAGGTATTACAGGTATAGGTGGTGTTCCATCATCATCGCCTCCGCACCCCGATAGCACAAAAGCTAATACAAGTACAAAGAGCCAATAAATTTTTCTCATCGTTCCGGATTTAGAATTTACCTGTAGAGGGTAAAACAAATCACAGGGCAGGTACTCGTAAGAGTAGGAATTTTGACTTTACTTCAAAATTAAAGCGGGCATCGGTTACAACTTTTTCAACCGGATCTAAATTATTTAAAACGACTTACATTAATTCGGAGTTATACTTTCTACTAAAAATAACCAGCCCTTCAGACAAGGGTCATAACATGTAAAAAAGGACTGTATATGCTTTATATACAGTCCTTTTTTACATGTATCTATAGTTCGGCTACATAGGTAATCCGCCAACTATAAGCACTTACCTAAACGAGTAGAACTATAGTTAGTGCGTAAGAGTGGAGCTTACCTGGAAACCTAATTTCCGTGGCTGCGTGATCACATTTTCGTGTTTCTGTTTTAGGGTAATACGCTCTATGTCGCTCACATCCTGCCCCATTAGGTCGTTATTTACGGCGGCCACCATAGCGCTTTCAATTATCAGGCGCAGTGTTTTGTTGTTGATGACATTCTGGGCAATGCGGTCGTAAGGCAGTTCCATCTGCTTCACGCCCTCAATTACAAAGTGGCGGTCTATGTTTATCAGCATGCGGCCAACAAGGTAACCAGGGTCATCCATGCGGTTGTACTTTATAGTATCAGCCATAAAGTTGTAAGCCATTATGTGCCCGAAAAACCTGCGCCTGAAATCTTCTTCTATATAATCGTTCTTCATCAGTTCATAGTCTTCCGGAAAAGTGATGATGTTGGTGTGCATGATGAACATGAGCAGGTCGCCGGAGAACTTTACATGAAACTCAAATTCGCTAACGTTCTTGTATTCGATAATTACATCAGCGTCTTTTTTGGTTATGCGGGTGGTCAGTTTTTTCACTATATCCTGGGCTATCTCCTTCATCCTGTCGAAAGTAGCTTTTGTGTTGCGGTAAATAGCCTGCTTGGTTACAGATTTCTGATGAAGTCCATTTATAATATCGGTGAGTCTTTCTTCTGATGCTGCCATTGCTTTTAGTGCTCCGTAGTTTGATAGATTTTACAGCAGAAACTGCTAAAGAGTTATAAAATATAGTTTTTAAGGACGTGTAATTATAGTTGCTACCTTACGCTTTATACGCGGGTGGAGGTGTCAGCTGAACCGGATCCTCATCCCCTACCCTAAAAGCGACCTGCCGTACACCAGGCTTAGTATCAGCATGTTTCAGCAACATTTGCCTGGCTTGAGGCAGCTCAAATACATCGGCAACAGAGTTCACCGCGCCAGCCGGCACATGCAGTTTATGCAGAGTTTGTAACAGTTGATCCTGGTCCATATTTTTTATCAGTTGGCGCAACAGTTCGTTCAGTTCCTGGCGGTGTTGCACCCGGCTATAGTTGGTTTTAAACTTTGCATCCTGCGCTATTTCAGGAGTTCCCAATGCCTTAGATAACCGTTCAAACTGCCTGTCGTCGCCAATAGCAAGCACCAGTTGTTTGTTATCCCGAGTGTTGTAAACAGTGCCATACGGAACTATGCTTGGGTGTTCGGAACCTATGCGTTGCGGGTTTTGCCCTGCCACCAGCCAGTTTGTTGCCTGGTTGGCCAGCGCCGAAACAGCTGCCTGCACCAACGACACCTGCACATACTGGCCCTGCCCGGTCCGCTCGCGTTGCACCAGCGCTACCAGCAAACCTTCTTTTAATTGGTGCGCAGCCAGTAAATCCATCAACGCGACCGGCATTTTAGTTGGTTCTCCTCCCGACTCACCGTTTAGGTACATAAACCCAGTTTCGGCTTGTATCACCGCATCATAACCTGCTCTTTCATCCTCAGGGCCATAGCCTGTTAAGTGTCCGTAGATCAGTGTTGGATTTATAGTTTGCAGGGTTTTATAGTCTACCTGCAGCTTTTCGGCATCACCGGGTTTATAGCTGGCTATCACCATATCGGCTTGTTTTACCAAACTATAGAGTTGCTCCAGATCACTATTCTGGCTTAGGTTTAGCGGCAACGATTCTTTGCCCCAGTTTGCAGCACAAAAGTAAGCCGGTGTGTCTGTGTTAGCAGGCTCAGATTTGAGTTTCCAGCGGCGGGTTACGTCGCCGTTAGTAGCAGCGTTCTCTATCTTTATAACCCGTGCCCCAAGCTCCGCAAAAAACTGCCCTACACTCGGCCCGGCCAGCACACTTGCCAGTTCCAGCACCAGCATGTCTTTACATATCATGTTGTTCAGGTATTTTTAACCGCTCTACGTTTGCTCAAACTTCGCGAAATATTTTTAATGATGGTGAAGTAGTTTTTAGGGAAAAGGATTACCAGCTATAGATGATCTTTATAAAACAGGTTGATGACTCTGATTTAACTTTCAGTAATAGTTACTGGCAAACTATAGTTTCTATCACGATCATAGCTATAGTTACTGCTGCCAACTATAAAGCAAAAAGGCTCTCCTGCCGAAGCAGAAGAGCCTTTTGATTAAATCTTTTAAACTTTACCCGTTACAACAGAAAAAACAGGGCATTGATAATATTCAAGCCAAGAAGCAGGTAGAAATTTGGTGAATCTTGTATAGCCTTTTTCATATATAAACTAATAACTGTAAATGAAGTCTTTTTTGGGATGCAGCATTTGCTACATTTTCATCTTACGCCGGGCTATACCAAATGTTACATTTAAATATAACTTTTTATATACTTAAGATTATGCATAAATATACATATAGTACTATATATTATATTCAACATCAATAAATATGCATTAAAAAGCTTTAAAAGCAGTATTAAGTACTAAATATACATTTTTATATATTTTGCACTTAGTTAATTTTAATTCAATTATTTATAATATTAATACCTTAAAGTTTATATCGCCAGCTGCCAGTAACTATAGCTTTATATAGAAATGATGGCAAAATAATTTATCTTTACCATAGACCTGCTGAATTTAGTACGAAGCGGGTGCTTACAGTTTGTATATAAAAACGATAACCTTGAATTTTCATTCATTTAATTTACACGAAGACGTTGTTACAGGTATAGAATCGATGGGGTACAACACCCCTACACCTATACAGCAGCAGGCCATACCTCTTATTTTAGAAAAGAAAGACCTGATTGCCTGCGCCCAGACGGGCACCGGTAAAACAGCAGCTTACCTGCTCCCGCTTATCGACCGGATATCGCATGCCAACGCCACACATACCAGTACCCTTATACTTGTGCCAACCCGCGAACTTGCCAAACAGATTGATGAGCAGGTGGAAGGCCTCGGTTATTTTGCCCCGGTTAGCTCCATTGCTATTTATGGCGGTAACAAAGGCGGCGAATGGGACCAGCAGAAACGCGCCCTTACAAGCGGTGCCGATATTATTATTGCCACGCCCGGCCGACTGATGTCGCATATGGCACTGGGCTATGTAAAACTGGACCAACTGGACTACCTGGTACTGGATGAAGCAGATAAAATGCTGGACATGGGCTTTATGGATGACATCCTGAAGATCGTGCGCCAGTTGCCTGCTAACCGCCAGACACTGCTTTTCTCGGCTACTATGCCTAAAAAGATACGCGACTTGGCCCAGCAGATCCTGAACAAACCAGAGGAGATAAACCTGGCCGTATCAAAGCCTGCTGAAAAGATCGATCAGCGCATGTACCTGACGTTTGATAACCAGAAACTGCCTTTACTGGAGTATATTCTGCGTGAACTGGAGGTTCAGAACATGATCATCTTTACATCGCGCAAGTCCAATGTGGCCCAGATCGTAAGGTCGCTGCGTAAGATGGGTTTTGAAGCCGAAGGTATACAGTCTGACATGACGCAGGATGAGCGTGAAGCTGCCTTACGTGATTTCAAGAACAAGAAATACCAGGTACTGGTAGGTACAGATATTCTTTCGCGTGGTATCGACATCGACAACCTGAGCCACGTGCTTAACTTTGATATGCCACAGGATGCGGAAGATTATGTACACCGCGTTGGTCGTACGGCACGTGCAGCATCTACAGGTATGGCTATTACCTTTGTGAACGAGAAGGACATGTACCGCGTGCGCAAAGTTGAGCAACTGATAGAGCGTGAGATCCCGAAATTAGGCTTACCCGAAGACTTTGGCCCCGGCCCGGTTTACGACCCAAGCAAAAAGCAGGAACGTCCGCATGGTGGCAACCGCCCGGGACAAGGAAACAAAAACCGCTCAGGAGATAGAAACAAAGGCGGTAACCGCGACAGAAACAAGCCAAGAAGCGGCTCAAGACCTGAGCAGAAAGCCACTACCGGCGAAGCAGGTGCAACAGCAGAAAAAACAGGTAACGACAGGCCAATAAAGCCTTTTAAGCCACGCAATAGAAACAAAGGCCGTGGTCCTGCCGACAACTCAGCAACCCCGCAGTCAGCACCAACAGAATAAAAGCAAAACGCCGCCCCGAAAAATCAGGGCGGCGTTTCTTTTATAGTTCAAGCTATAGTTGCTGCACTAATGCTCCGGAAGTAGCGACGTCGTACACCGGGATATTCTTCTTACTCAGTTCAGCTTTCATTCGCTCGACGTACCAGGGCTTGTTACTGCCATCAAGAACTATAGTTTTAAAGTTAAAAGTTAGCAACGCTTCCGGTTTAAGACGAACATTCTGGCCAAGAACAATATAATCCAGCTCCATAGTTGTTAGAGGCTGCACTTTCAGCGGTTTCCAGATTAGCAGGATCTTCTTTCCCTCCCAAACAAGCAACTCATTTCCGTCGGGCAATATCTTAGAAATAACTCCGGTACTATTAGCTGGATTTTCTCCTACAAGTTTAACCGTTGGCGCTGAAACTCCCAGGTCCCACAAGTGCGCCTGTATATTGAAACTATAGTTCTGTTTATCAGCTGCCAGCAAACTATCTGCAACAAGTACCGCGTGTTGATTCTGGATAAAAGCCATGCCGGTGCTGCCGCGCAAACTATAGATCGTAATTAGCTTTTGGTTTTGCTGATCAATCATCTCCAGTATTTGATGCACCGAAAGCACACCAACTATAAGCGTGGCAAAAGCCAGATATTTCAACTTTTTACGAACCAGGAACAGTGTGAAAAGGGCCATCAAACTATAGAGCAACCACGATTGCAGCACCGAAATATCAAGACCATTTATAAGCGCATTCGGGAAAGTGGAAAGCAGCAGATTGATTTCGTTCATAAGCCAGATAGAGCCGAAGTGCAACGCAAACAGCAGGTCTGACAAATACGGAACCCAATGCAAGACCAACGCCAACAAGCCTGCATAAAGCCCGAAAGTAGAAACCGGCACTACCACAATGTTGGCCAACCAGAAATACACCGGAAACTGGTGAAAATAATAGATACCCAGCGGCAACGTGATCAGCTGCGCAGCCACAGCGATCGAGAAAAGCTCCCAGACCTTATCCAGCAACCTGTTGTTTATATCCAGCAAACTATAGATACCGGGATGGATTGCCACGATACCCAGCACCGCCAGGAACGACAACTGGAAACCAACATCAAACAGGAAATACGGATCGTAGAACAGCAACAGGAAAGCAACTATAGCCAGCGTGTTGTAAATGTTATGCCGCCTGCTCCAGACCATGGCGATCATCACCAAACTAAACATGAGCACTGCCCGCAACACCGAAGCCGATAAGCCTGTTACAAAAGCATACAACCACAGCAACGTTAGCACTATAATAACAAACACCAGCCGCTGACTTTTATTCAGGTTTATACTTTTAAACAGCAACAGGAACACGCCAAATATCAAGCCCACATGCATCCCCGAAACAGCTAGCACGTGCATGGTACCGGTAGCAGCATAACTGTCGCGTACGTCGTTATCCAGGTCATCTTTTACACCTAAAATAAGCGCTGTAGAGATGCCGGCTTCGCGCCTGTTTAACACATTTTCTTTTATAGTTTCTTCGAGGTAGCGGCGGATCTGTATGCTCAGGTAAAGCAGGAGATTAGGCGGATCGTTACCCAACTTTGTGAACTGGTGTACCTGCAGGTTTTGGCGGTGGTAAATGCCTTTCTGTTGCAGGTATGCTTTATAGTTGAATTGCTCAGGGTTAAGCGGCCCCTGCACTGGCAGCGGCGAACCTTTGATCAGCAGCTTATCGCCGTAGGTAAAGGTATAATCATCTGGTGTATCGTGTGGTACAGTAACCTGCACCTGCCCTATCGCTTTTTGCCAATTGCCATTTACCAGCACTTTATCTACGGCAAGTACTGTGCGCTGGTAGCCGGGTTTCTGGATAACATAATCGTTAACTATACCGGTATAGTAAGCAGGTTTTTGATTGAGGTTAGAAAGATGATCTGACTGTAAATGTGGAGTGCGAAGTTCGGTTACCCAGAAGCCTGCAGCAGCAAAACAGAACAGGCCAACTATACCAACCCAGGTGTTTATTTCTGCTGATCTATAGTTGCGGGAATAAAAATACAAACCCAGAAACAAGGCAATAAAAAAGGTGAAGACCTCAGGGGCAAACCTGAAACCTTCACCTATAGTGGTGTACACTAAAATACCCGCTATAAAACTAAGCGCAATCCTTAAAAACGGATATGGCGCCCATTGCAGCATTAGCCCGCAAATACCATTTTATAGTGTTGTATGTCGCATTCCGTAAACATATCGCCTTCGGTTTTAAAGCCGTTGCGCTTGTAAAAATTTACGGCCGGCAACTGAGCATTCAGGTATATCTTTTTGCCCGTCTGTTCCGCTTTCACATCGGTTAACACAGCTTTTAACACCTCTGCTCCCACCTGCTTATTACGATAATCAGACAGCACCGCAAATCGCTCCAGTTTTACACCATCGTCGGTAGTGCGCCAACGTGCTGCGCCGCAGGGCACACCTTCGTAAGTTGCCAGGTAGTGGTTTGCTGTACTTTCAAAAGCGTCATTTTCGGCATCGCGCGGTACCTGCTGTTCTTCAACAAAAACCTGCTCCCGTATCCGGAAAGCTTTCTTCAGGTCCTGCTCCTGCTTTGCTCTGGTAACCTGTATCATACACTATACCTGCGCGTTATTTCTGACACGCCTGTTATTTACAACCACACCATTTTTCTCGTCTTCTTCGGCCTGAGCATCGCGCTTGGCACGACGTTCTTCTTCCAGCTTGCTGTAGGCATTCACAATGTCTTTCACCAGTCTGTGACGCACCACATCATCTGCAGTCATCTCAACTACGCCAATACCTTTTACGCCCCGAAGAATATTAAGCGCCTCCATTAAACCGGAACGCTGGTTACGTGGTAAGTCAATCTGCGACCAGTCGCCGTTCACCATCAGTTTGGCATTCGGGCCCATACGGGTCAGGAACATCTTCATCTGGGCAGGCGTCGTGTTCTGGGCTTCATCCAGTAGCACAAATGCATTGTTAAGCGTACGGCCTCGCATGTAAGCCAGCGGCGCAATTTCAATGATCTTGTTTTCCTGGTAATACTTCAGCTTTTCAACCGGTATCATATCTTCCAGGGCATCATAGATCGGGCGCAGATACGGATCTACCTTCTCCTTCATATCGCCCGGCAGGAAACCAAGGCTTTCGCCTGCTTCAACCACTGGCCTGGAGATGATGATCTTCTTTACTTCCTTGTTCTTAAGCGCACGCACCGCCATCGCCACCGACACATAGGTTTTACCCGTACCGGCAGGCCCTAAGGCAAATACCAGGTCGTTCTTCTCAATGGCATCCACCAGTTTTTGCTGGTTAGGGGTCTTCGCTTTTATAACGCCACCTTTCGAGCCATACACGATCACATCCGGGGAGGTAACTATAACTTCTTCATCGGTAAAAGAATCAGAAGAAAGGTATCTATTTACGCTGTTATGCGTAATCTTCCCGAACTTGTGGTAATGGTCTATCAGCGACGAAAGTATCTCATGGATCTTCGTAATCTCGGGCGTCTGGCCCTGAATTTTGATCTCGTTGCCTCTTGATATGATTTTGCTGCTCGGAAACGCGGCAGCGAGTTGTTTAATGTTCTGATTTTCGGTTCCCAAGAAGTCTATCAGGGAAATATTTTCGAGTGTTATTACTTTCTCTACCAAATGTTTAGCTCTTATATAGAATGTTGGTAATATTTTCTTTAATTTAAAGAAATTTGGTTTATATGATTACAAATTTATCTAAATTATAGTTCTAAAGATGGCTGTAATTACGTTTCTATCCGATTTTGGATATACTGATCATTATGTGGCTGCGGTAAAGGCGAAACTGCTTTCGCTGGACGCTGATTGTAAGATAGTTGACATTACCCATGCCATTGAGCCCTATAACATAGCCCATGCAGAGTATGTATTGGGTTCTGTTTACCAGGAGTTCCCGGAAGGCACTGTGCATTTGGTTGGTGTAGATACCCAGCGCAACAAAGACGGTAAGTTTCATGCTGCGCGGCACAAAGGGCACTTCTTCCTGATGTCTGACAACGGCCTGCTTTCGCTGATAACCGACGGCCAACCGGAACTGGTTGTAGAGCTGAATGCCGAAGACCCTTACCTGCCGTTCCCGGTGAAAGACCTGCTTGCGCCTGCTGCTGTGTACCTGGCCAAAGGAGGTGACATAGAGGTTTTAGGTGAACGCACATTCAACATCCGGCAGTTACTTAACCGCCAGCTACGCCTCAACGACCACTCCATTACCGGCCACGTCATACACGTAGACCGCTACGGAAACCTTATCACAAACATAACCCGCGACAGCGTAGATACTATTGCCCATGGCAGAACCTTTACTATCCATTTTGGCCGCGAAACCATAGGCCGCATCCACCCCAACTATAGCCACATCGACGACGGCGAATGCTGCTGCATTTTCAACTCTCAGAACCAGCTTTGCATCGGCATAAACAAAGGCCACGCGGCAGAGCTTTTAGGTCTGGGTTTCGACTCGCAGATAGACGTGCGCTTTTACCCGGGGAGTTAATTTTGAATGACTGAATAACTGAGTGATTGAATAAGGCAGGTATAAAAACTTAACTTTACTTTTACATTCAGTTATTCAAAATTCAATTATTCAACATTAAAGCTATGCTAATTCGCATCGTCAGGATGACATTTGTGCCGGAGAAGACCGGGGAGTTTTTAGAGATATTTCGTAGCTCAAAAGATAAGATCCGCGCTTTTGAAGGATGTAATCATGTAGAGCTTTTGCAGGACCTGAATCACCCTAACGTGTACAGCACCTATAGTTTGTGGGACTCCGAAGAACACCTGAACAACTACCGCGACTCCGAGCTTTTTGGCCAGGTTTGGAAAGCCACCAAAGCCCTTTTCTCCGATAAACCACAGGCTTGGTCGAATGTGCAGGTAGAAGTGTAAGATTTATAGACCTGGCAGCGTGCGCAGCCCCTGCTAGCGTCTGCTATTATTTTGGCATCCCGAGCATTCTTGAGGCGCGAGCCAAAGAGAGCGAGCGTAGCTGAGAAGGATCTTATATGTCCTATAGTTTACTTAACTGTCATTTCGAACAGCGTGAGAAATCTATCTCAGCTTATAGTTGATATTCTTTCCAACTTGAACCAAGCTATCCTTTCAAATCCCTTCCAATCCTGGGAGCTTTACTTACCTATCGTTTCAAATAACCTTTAGAGCCCTCATGGCCGGGAGGCGCCGTCTTCGGGCATCGCGCTGTGCGAATCTCTTTTGCTCCTTCGTCGCAATGCCCTACAGGCACCAGATATTCACAAGGCGCTCAACCCAAAGACTGAGATATTTCTCATAGCAACCAGCATCTATAGTTTGATACTATAAGCTTCGAGATTTATCGTGGTTGTATTTCCGTAGGGACAGGTCGCGACCTGTCCGTGCTACAGGCTGTAACTATAGAACTATAGTTTGAAAATTCTTAAAGGCCGAAAATTCCCCTCTTGAGAGGGGCAGGGGTGTGTTAATCATCTGCTATCGTCATAACACCTCCCTACCCTCCTCAAGGAGGGAATTTCTTGTAATAACAGAAAAGCTCCCCGCCTTGGACAAGGAGAGGGTCTGAGGGTAGTTGGACCACAGCAACTATAAAACAACAAATCCAGACTCTCGCACGACCTCCAGCTGTTACAAGGTCTTAGACATTGCATAAAACAAATCATAGTCTTTTACTGTACCTTTGCAGGTATAAACCATATGCTATTATCATTGAGATAAAGGCAAACTATAACTGACTATGAATTACTTTGAGCTATATAACCTGCCCGAGAGCTTTGTACTCGACGAAAAGGCACTTAAAAATACTTACTATAAACTGAGCCGCGAGTACCACCCGGACTTCTATGCCAACGAGCCCCAGGAAAAGCAACAGGAAATTCTGCAGCTCTCTACGCTTAACACCAACGCTTACCGCACCCTCTCCGACCAGGACCTGCGCATGCAGTATATTTTAAAAGAGCATGGCTTGCTGGAAGAAGGCGGCAAGAACGAACTGCCGGGCGAGTTCCTAATGGAGATGATGGAGATAAACGAGGAGCTAATGGAGCTGGAGTTCGATTTTGATGCAGCTAAATTCCACCAGATAAGCGAACAGACAATCGGTTTAGTTGCCCAACTCGACAACGACATTCTGCCGGTACTACAGCGCTACCCCGAACTACACGGCATCACCAAAGATGAAGCTCTGGACGAAGTAAAAACCTACTATCTAAAGAAAAAATATTTGTTGCGTATTCAGGAAACATTATCTAAGTTTGCAACCCGTTCCTGATAGAGGAACATGCCCAGATGGCGGAATTGGTAGACGCGTTGGTCTCAAACACCAATAACTTCGGTTGTGCCGGTTCGACCCCGGCTCTGGGTACTTTTAAACTATAAAAAGCCTTGCAGATGAAAATTTGCAAGGCTTTTTTGTTTTTGGGTGGCATGAATAAGCATTAGCATAAACCTATTGAAAAGAACTATTCATATTCTATCAGCCATCCATTCTTTTCCAACTCAGCGATGGACAATCTATAAAGCTTAGAATATTGGTTATTTTGCAGTAGGCTCTCCCAACTATATTTTTCAATTAATTTCTCATCAAAGAAGTAAACTCTCAAATTATTATCTTTTGACTCACTTTTAATATAATCCTCCCATCCTTCGCTGCCAACCATTGCTTCATTGATTTCGGACTTTGGTTTAATCATGCTACTTAAATCCCATATTGTATCCTGACCTTGTATGTATAATGGGGAGTAATGTAAAGAGTCATTACCAGAAATTACATAGAAAACATTCTCATCCGTTGAATTTATAATTTTAAGCCTTGTATCATGCGGATCACAACTTGAAGTGAAGAGCATTATGAATACAAAAAGAAAATTTAATAATCTCATAGTTATTTAGATAAGAGATAAAACCATAAAATCCTGGGGCAAATTCAGCTATTACTGGTATTGTCACCAACAATTCCAGTAATAGCTGTTTAAAACTGAAATTCGTCTTTTTGGGAATAGTTAAGGAAAAAACAACCTAATTACAAGGTATAAAATTCAATTATATACTAGAGCTACTGGATATGCAATAGAAGAAGGGTTTTATATTAGGTTAATAGTGACTTTCAGTCAATTATCCTTTGATATAACTTGGTATTTGTTAAAATTACCTGTTGATACTGAACATACAACTTACACACTTTATAAATATCAACTCACTAATCTGAATAATGCGATACTTTCCTCTGCTAGCCGCCCTGATCGGGTTTTTGCTCTCATCCTGCTCTTCTGATGAAACACCATTACCTGAATGTGGGATAGCTACTGTAACATATCAATCTACGCTACTAATGGGGCCTGAGTATCACACATATGACTCCAAAGGGCGTGTTAAGAGAATTGATATTAATGATAGGAAGTCCGAATACTATGAGGAATATAGCTATGAAGCAGACAGGATCTCAGTAACTGGCACGACAGTCAATGAAGACCCATATGTATACTTTCTAGATGAAAATGGTAGAATTAAAAAGGCTTTTAACTCCACATATAGTTATGACACAGAAGGATACTTGAGTGAAATTTATTCAGTTAGGGGAGAACAATATACACGCGTGACCTTTACTTATGTAGATGGGAATCTGCACAGCATACATACAATAGCTACTTATGCTACTCGGCAGCCAAGCGAGTATACACAAGTTTTCGAGTATTCTGAAGAGTTAGCAGAAGGCTTGGTTGCACTTAACCCTTTGAACGATACTGAACATGGTCGAGGTGTACTTGGCAATTATCTTGGGAAGGCATCCAAAAATTTGGTTGCCAAAAAAATATCGTCAGAAGCACCGTGGGAAGATCAGGTTACACCTTATACTTATACTAGAGATGAGTTAGGGAGGGTAATTTCAGTTCACCGCTTAATAGATAATATCATCCCTGCTGAGAAGTTTATCACCTATTCTTGTTTTTAATACTTATTTCTCAATCATAGTCGGTTTTATCACCAACTATAAAAATGAACAGCTTCTCCTCCATGTTGGTGAAAATAAATAGCAAAGGAATCAACAAAGTCAGAGTGAAGAACTATAAATAAACCTCTTGTTATAACACATCTAAGTATCACAAATCATTATAAACACAAGAGCCACTGAAATTCAGTGGCTCTTGTGTTTATAATTAGGTAATTCCTTATAGTTCTAAATTCTTTACATCTCTCAACTATAAGTCCATTCTAACTATACACCCTAATTTCCCTTCGCAGGCAGCATCAGTTCAAATTCCTTGCCTTGCGCTACAGTTAGAGCGTAATCTTTAATCCAGGGGTTGTAAAGACGCAGGGTTTTATAGTTGGTGCCTTGCTGCAACGCGTAGGCTGGCAGGTCGGTGATAGTAGATGTAACTTTAACGGTGCGGGTTGGCAGTGGCTGGTAACCTTCTCCTGCAGGCATATCAAACCTATACTTTTGTGGGTTACCCAGCACTTCTTTTAAGGCCAGTATACGGAACATGTACCGCGAGGTCTCGTCGTTGAGGTAAAGGTCATAATAGTTGTCTACGCCCTGCTGTTGCAGTGCACGGTCCAGGCCGCCCATGCCACGGTTATAAGAGGCAGCTGCGTTGGTCCAGGAGCCAAAGCGACCTTTCGCACTCTTCAGGTATTTTACGGCTGCCAGCGTGGCTTTACGCACATGGAAGCGCTCGTCTACTTCGCCGTTAACTATAAGGCCATATCCACGGGCAGTATCGGGCATAAGCTGCCAGAAACCCGCTGCCCCGGCCGGCGATGTAACCTGCCCAAACAAGCTTTCGGCAAGTGCCAGGTAAATAAAGTCTTCGGGTATATCGTTTTCCTTTAGTAAGGCTTTTATCTCGGGCTCGTAGCGTTGCATGCGTTTCAGGCCGAGCAAGGTGGTGGCGTGCAGGTAAGAGTTAACCAGAAGCTCACGGTCCAGGCGTTCTGCCACATCGGGCACATGTAACGGCACAGGCTCACCAGCAAAACTGAGTGTAGCAGGTACAACCGGAGATCGGATAACAGTTGTATTATTTTCCTCCCCTGCCGAAGCAAGCTTATTGTTACCAGCCGTAATTAGCTGCTGCTGACTAAACAGTTGCAGTCCAACCACTATAATCAGCGTGATAGCAATGTATTTCCATTTCTGTTGTGCCATAGCTTCCTCCTTCTCTCTTCAGAATATACGTTTAACGCTCTCCTTAAATTAGTAAAAATAACAGACCAATCAAAGAGACAACGTCCGGACGAGCTAAACAGTACTTTTAAAGTTCAAGTTGCATACTAAACGCATGGATTTCTTTCTCCCTAATTAAACGCCACCACAAGCAAAGCATAGGTTATTAATAATCAAACACTTACCCCTTAAGCTTCTCAGTAATCTCCTCCACCAGTTCATCGCTCCACTTACCGGCTATGGTTTCGTATTCAGATGCGCTCCAGCGTTGCAGGTACTCTTTTTCGAGCCAGGTGGTGTTCTTGTTTGGGCCTACCGTATAGTTGTCGTGTTCCAGTTTAAAGAGAAGGTCTTTGGTCATATCAAACGGTTCTACACCAGGTTTATTAAAACCTTCCAGCCTGATCTTCAGTCCAAGGTTCTGAATGTTCCCGTTCTCTATACTTACCTCTTTCTCAATGTCTGTAGGGTCTTTGGTCCATGTATCCAGCAGGCGTTCCAGCGTAAAGTTCTCAAACAGCTCTATAACAGGAGCAATATTGTTATGTATCTGCTGCCCAAGCGCGGGAAGTATGTCGTTGTATAGTTGCTGGATCGCTTGTTTATCGCGGGTGTGGCGTTCTTCCATAGTCTGATCTGATAATTAAATAATTTAACAACTTATACCCGCTCTATCACGATGTACCGGGCAGAGTAGCCGTTGCTTTTGTAAAGTAACTGCAGTGCCGAAATAAAAGACCTGTCTGCGGAAAAGTAGGATGGGTGGTTGTGCATCGGCTGGAGGTAATTTATATACCCGCCCGGGTTGTTGCGTTGCAAATAGGTGCGCACTTCTTTCTCCTGTACTTCGGCAAGCGCTTTTGCCAATACCACACGCTGTAAATACCGCCTCCCCGACTGCATACTCTGGTAATCCGGGAACGCATAAAGCTTGTAGTAAGCGCTAAGTTTTACGGAGTTCATAGCAACTAAAATGGCAGCACCTGGCAACTATAGTTGGAGTGTCTACTTTAAATAAATGCGGAAAATGGAGCCTTTGCCCAGTTCGCTTTCAAATTCTATATGCCCATCGCAGTTCTCTACAATACGCTTAACTATAGCCAGCCCTACTCCTGTGCCATCCACATGCGAGTGAAGGCGCTTAAACATGCCAAATACTTTAGCCTGGTCTTCTTTTTTAAGGCCAAGGCCGTTGTCCTGCACGGTTAGCAGCACACCACCTTCTGTAGGCGTGGTAATTATCTTTATCTCAGGTTTGCGGTCCGGGGAGCTATACTTAATGGAGTTAGAGACCAGGTTATAGATGATGCTGCGCAGGTTCTTTTTGGAAAATAACATTTCCGGTGCCTGTGCGAAATCATCAACTATAGTTGCCTCATAGCTTTTGATCAGGTCCTTGATGTTGAGCTTTACATCATCCAGTATCTCTTTAAAGTGCACGATGTCTTCTTCGGTAGCTTCTTCATACTGCACTTTGGCAACTTCTGTCAGGTCAAGCAAGGTGCTTTTAAAGCGGCACACCGAGTCATCTATCATGTTCAGGATAGGCGTAACATCCGACAACTCAAGATTTTTTTCCTGCAGTGTTTCGTGCAGCGCCTTCATCAGTCCTTCTATGTTATTGATAGGTGCTTTCAGGTCGTGCGACGCGGTATAGACAAAGTTATCGAGGTCTTTATTTACACGGGTAAGCTCTTTGGTGCGCTCTTTCACGCGCTCTTCCAGTTCCTGGTTTATCTCCAGGGTAAGCTTATTTACTTTCTCCAGCTCTTTCTTCTGCAGGTAGAATTTAACGAAAGTAGATACCTTGGCTTTGGTAATGAACGGGTGCAATGGTTTGAAAAGGAAATCTACGGCACCAGCCTCAAAGCCTTCAATTACGTGCGCATCCTGCTCGTTTATAGCCGTCACAAATATGATCGGAATATCCCTGGTTTTAGAAATATCGCGTAGGTAACGTGCTACTTCGTAGCCATTCATGCCGGGCATCTGCACATCCAGCAATATCAGGGCAAGCTCTTCCTGCAACGCAATCTTCAGGGCCTCTTCGCCGGAATTGGCAAAAAGATACGTGATATGTTCATCTTCCTTAGAAAGTAAACTTTCCAGGCTAACCAGGTTTTCCGCCCTGTCATCCACTAACAGGATCTTTACCTGATACAAGCCAGATTCTAATTCCAGAGGTGTAAGATGTTGATCAGTGATCATGTAAGGAAAGTAAAAATGCTTGTATTTGATCTAACTTCATGACAGTGCAACCGGGTATAAGCTCGATAGCTGCTAAAGGCATGGTTTCAATTTCAGCCTCGTCAGGGTCCTGCACAATGGTAGTACCTTGTTTCTCAAAGATATGCTTTAATCCCGAACTTCCGTCTTTACTGGCACCACTTAATAGTATACCTACTGTGTTATGGGCATAAACATCAGCAGCGCTTGTAAAGGTAACATCTATAGAAGGCCGCGAATAATTCTCAAGTTCCGAGTCATCCAGCGAGAACGTATGGTCTTTTTCCAGCAGCACATGGTAGTTGGATGGCGCCAGGTACACGTGGCCCAGCAAAAGCATTTCCTTCTCCTCTACCTCTACCGCTTTCAGTGCTATTTTATGCTTAAACACTTCCTGCAGGTTGCCGTCATAGTTCCGTAACCGGTGCAACACCAGTATAATGGGTATGCTATAGTTTGCCGGCAGCGCCTTCAGTATAGTTACCGAAGCCTGTATTCCGCCCCAGGAGCCTCCCATTACGATGACTTTGGATGACGTTTCCATCAGTTGCTTTTGCGGTAAATCCGGTTATTCCTGTCCACAAAGTTATAGTTGCTGCTAATCTCCGACATAGCCAGGGTCTCTTTTTTACCGAGCGCCAGGTAGCCTAAGCTCACCATACTTTCATCAAAAAGCCTGAACACCCGTTCCTGCAACTCACGGTTAAAATATATCAGCACGTTGCGGCACAAGATCAGGTGAAACTCATTAAAAGAGAAATCGGTGGCCAGGTTGTGCGGATAGATGACCACATTTTTTACCAGCGACGAGTCGAACTTTACGCTGCCATAGTTGCTGCTATAGTAGCTCGAGAATTCCTGTTTGCCTCCTGCTGCGTAGTAACCCGATGTATAAGCCGGCATGTTCGCTGCTGAAAATATCCCTTCTTTTGCCTGCTTCAGCACTTTCTGGTTTATATCGGTCGCGTAGATCTTGGTCCGGTCCAGCAGCCCTTCTTCTTTTAAAAGTATAGCCAGCGAGAAAAGCTCCTCCCCGGAAGAGCAGCCCGCATCCCATATCTTAATAAACGGATACGTACTAAGTATAGGCAACACATTCTCACGCAAAGACAGGAAGAAAGCCGGGTCGCGGAACATCTCGGTAACATTTACCGTGATCTCCTGCAGGAAATTCTCAAAGAAATAACTATCCGTAAACAGCTCTTTCCGCAAAGCCTCCATCGATGTTAAATGCTTCTGCGACAGAAACCGTTTGATCCTCCGGTACACCGATGCGCGGGCATACCCACCGAAATCATACCCGTACTGCGCATGGATATCTTTGATTAGTGCCTCTACATCCTCCTCAAAATGCTCCTCGTTCTCAAGCTTCATACAGCCAAACCCGCATTAAGGTGAGCAACTTGTCGGTATCTACAGGTTTTGGTATGTAATCTGAGGCACCTGCTTCCAGGCACTTCTCCTTATCTTCTTTCATGGCTTTTGCGGTAAGCGCTATTATTGGCAGCTGCTTAAAACGAGAGATAGCCCTGATTCGTTTTGTTGCTTCAATCCCGTCCATTTCCGGCATCATCACATCCATCAGCACCATGTCTATCCCCTTCTCTTCTTCCAGTTTCTGTAATGCCTCTTTGCCATCGTAGGCCACTACTACCTCCATGCCGTGCAGTTCCAGCAGACTGCTCAGCGAGTAAATATTGCGCACATCATCGTCTACTACCAGCACTTTCTTATCGCGCAGCACCTCTTCCGGCACATGCAGCTTCATCTTAAACTCCTTACCCGATGGCAACTTCTGGTTTACCTTGTGCAGGAACAGCTGTACTTCATCCAGCAGGCGCAGGTACGAGTATTCGTTTTTGATGATGATGGTGTTGGCAAACTCTTTCAGGGCAGTTTCCTCCTCCTCGTTCAGGTCTTTGCCCGAATAGATGATGATCGGAATATCAGATAGACCGGTCTGCGATTTGATCTTCTTCATCCAGTCGTAGCCTTTCATGCCCGGCAGGTTGAGGTCAAGTATAATACAGTCCACTTTCTGCTTGGCCAGTATCTGTTCCGCTTCCTCCGCCGAGTAAGCCGACGTAGATTTAAGACCATGCGCCAGCAACAACTCAGATACAGCCCGGTTCTCGATCTCGTTATCCTCCACGATCAGGATATTCTCGATAGATGCCCCGGAAGTGGTAGAGATAGTCGTAAAAGCTTTGTTAAGCATTTCCAACGTTACCGGTTTTGGCAGGTATTCTTCGTTGTTACCGTGTTCGCCTATCACCTCTTTGTCGTAAGCCGACATCACGTGCACGTTTATGTGACGCAATTCCTTATCTTCCCTAACCTGCCGCAGCACATCCCAGCCACTTACATCCGGCAACTGAATATCGAGCAGCATGGCATCGGGCTTGGTTTGGCGGGCCAGTTTAAGACCATCGCTTCCGGTATAGGCCTGGTGTACTTTAAAGTTTTTGGCGGCAGCAAAATCAGCCAAAATATCACTAAAGCCTTTGTCGTCTTCCACGATCAGTACAGAGATATCTTTCTTACCCTGCTGCTCCATTTTGTGGAATACCTGGTTGAGGCCATCCAGTTTACTTTCCTGCCTGTTAGGTGTTGCAAAACTGGTCGCTTCTACTCTCCTGGTTAGTTCCGGTTGCTTGGCTGTTATAGTTTGTGGCACTCTTGGCAGGTATAAAATAAAGGTACTGCCCTTGCCCGGCTCACTTTCAAGTATAATTTCGCCGCCTAGTAAGGTTGCCAGTTCTTTGCTTATAGTTAAGCCAAGGCCGGTTCCGCCATACTTGCGTGTAGTTGAGGTATCTGCCTGCTGGAAGGCCTCGAATACCACATCCTGTTTCTCTTTAGCTATACCTATACCTGTATCCCGCACCGCAAAAGCTACGATGTCTGTCTGCTCGCGTAATTGCTCTGATCTGAATTTAGGCTTGCGGGTAACCGGGTAAATCGCCAGCTCCACTTCCCCACCCTGTTCTGTAAACTTCATAGCATTGCCGATGAAATTCTTCAGGATCTGCTCTAACCTGAAACGGTCAGTAACAATGGTATCAAAACCGCCCGGTGTGTATGTCTCTTTAAAGTGTATCTTCTTTTTGGCAGCCATTTCGCGGAACATAGGCTCCATCGACAGGGCTTCCAGTTTCACTTCGTCCGTCTCCAGCTTTATCATACCCGACTCAATCTTCGACAGGTCCAGTATCTCGTTGATCAGTTTCAGCAGATCGTTACCAGACTTGTGAATGATCTGTGCATGGTCGATCTGTTTTGTAGATAACGTGTTCTCGGTATTATCGGCAAGCAGCCTGGAAAGTATAAGTATACTGTTAAGCGGCGTGCGCAATTCGTGGCTCATGTTTGCCAGGAAATCACTTTTATACTTACTTACCGTTTCAACCTGCTGTATCTTCAGTTCAATGGCTTCACGGGCATCTTCCAGGGCTTTGTTCTTACCACTCAGGGCTTCGTATTGCTCTTCCAGCAGTTGTGCTTTCTCCTCCAGTTCGGCATTCTTTTCCTGCAGTTCTTCCTGGTTCACACGCAGTTCTTCTTCTGATGCTTTCAGTTCGGCATTCAGCTGTCTGAGTTCTTCCTGCTGTGTTTCCAGTTCTTCAGCCTGGTTCTGCGTTTCGTAGAGCAATTCCTGGGTTTGCAGGTGCGCTTTCAACGTATAGATCAGTACTGAAATACGCTCTGCAGCAGAGTCGAGCAGGCGGCGCTTTACCTCGTTGTAAGGCTGACGGGAAGCAAGTTCCAGGGCCCCGACAATGGTATTACCAAAGTAAAGCGGCAAAATGATAACAGTAGCCGGCTCAATGTCTGAAAGACCTGTCCGGATGCGAAGATATTCTTCAGGCACCTGTTCCAGCACTTTTACTTTTCTTTCCTTAACGGCCTGCCCTACTTTCCCATTACCTATCTCGAAGGATGGCAATTGTTCTTTGTTCTGCTGCACGCCATACCCTGCAACAGGCTGTAGTTTACCTCCATCATTGTGCAGGTATAGAACGCCCGCATCCGAATCGGTATAGTTGCAGAGATAGGAAAGCGCAAGGGATGACACTTTTTCCAGGGAGTCCTCCCCGCCCATGAGGTTGCTCAGTTCAGCTACACCTGTCAGTACCCAGTTACGGTTGGCATTTTCTGTCGTGAAAGATTGTAGGTTATCCTTCATGTCTTTGATGGCATAGCTCAGCACATCCTCATCACTCTGCACCGCCACTTCCACATCGTACCTGCCCTGCCCGATAGCCTGCGCCACCTGCGACAGCGAAACCGTTTTATTCAGCACACCCTGGAAAGACGAAGCCACGCTCCCGATCTCATCCTTGCTATCAATATCAATTGTTACATTAGTAGCCCCCAGTTTAATGCGGTCTGCAGCGGTCTTAAGCTTGGATAGGGAGGTGGAAATAAGGTTAATTATGTAGATGGAAAGGAAACCTGTAAGCGCAAGTATACAAATCATCCCAACTATCAGCAGCGTCAGGGTTTGCTCTTTCCGGCTTATCTCTTCCTTCACTTGCTTCCCGATCCTGTTAATAAGCTGCTTTTCTGCTACTCTATAGTCTTCTATACTTTGTGTAAATAAGTTAAAGGTAGTTGTTTGATCATAAGCCGACATATCAGTAGCAGGCTCATTCTCTATTGCCTGAAGTATACCGGCCATTTTCTTATAGTTCTCAGAGGCCAGGATATTTTGCACATCCGTTAAAGACGCAACATCCGCATACCTTATAAAACTCTCTAATGCCGAATTATAAAAATCGTATTGGCTATTAAGCTGTGCGTAGCTCTTGATCGAAAACTCTTCATCCTGAATAGCCATTATCACCAAGCTCCTAATCCTGGCTAGTTGTATCTTGGTCTCTGCCAGGTTCCTGAAACTTGTCAGTTGCTTTCCGATCTCTACGTTGCTGATACCTGTTGCATTCGCATCCATCCTGTTCAGGAAGTCAAAGATCAGGCTGGTAGAATATTGCCTGAAATCTGCAACATCCAACTTGTTCTTATCCAGGTCGTCACGGTATTTTCTGATCTCATCCAATTTAGAAAGCTCGGGCAGCGTTAACCCGGAAGCTATGAGAAACTCTTTTAACTCACGTTCTGCCGCATCTGTTAACCGCCGTTGTGATTTCGCTTCAACCAGGAAGGTATTATTTCCTCCGGCCGCTGCCAGAATACGCGCACGCTCTTTCTGAAAAGCATGGATCAGCGCTGATATTTTTTCAGACTCTTCTAACTGTACTGCTTCCTGTTTCAGTTGCTCATTCTCTTCTATCTCGACGCTGACAGTAGAAACTACAAAGTATATAAGCGGAAATAACAACAGGGAAAGCAGCAATAACAGCTTATCTCTGATCTTTAAATTTCTTATAATATTCATCTAGGGTGGTTAAATTCAGGCTCAAAGGATCAACGGACATGCAAATTATAAAAATGCACGCAAAACATTTCAAATAACACACTTTGTGGCGGAAGTATAAACAGACAGAGGCCGCTAAATGATAGCAGCCTCTGTTTAAAAAGAAATCAGCAAATGAAACTATCTGCCAAAATCGTCCTGCACTCTTACAATATCATCTTCGTCTGATGGGTTTGATGCATCGGTATGTTGCCAGATCTCCGCCAGCACGCCCCAGTCGCTGAGGCCTACCAAGCGGTGGCGTTCGCCTTTCTGTAGTTTTATCAGGTCGCCGGCATTAAGCACTTTGCGCTCTCCTTCTTCGTCGGTATCGCTGGTAACCACACCTACAGTACCCTGTGTCACCTTCCAGATCTCGGCTCTACGGTGATGGTACTGCCAGGATAATCTTTTGTCGGGGGCTACTACCAGTATTTTAGGGCTTAGTTTACCGGAAATTTTCAGGTCATCTACAGACATGCCGTCGAAGTACGTATCAGCAAAGCGCTGCGCCTGGCTTTCATCAATAACAAAAAATCCACCCCACGGGCGTGTCTGGTCTTCTTTATCTATGGTAAAACCTTTATCCTTAAGCTCTTGCTCTATTTTGCTAAATACTTTTATCTTATCCTCTTCTTCCGACACCATGAAGTCTGTATAATTAATCTCGCGCGTATCCATAGTTATTAACTTAGAAATATATGAATACTGTGATACCCAAGAAATGTTACTGCAAAATTCTTATAATAAATTTATACAGCGACTACAAAAATAAACAATAAGTATGTTACGTCAATCTTAAATCAAACCTTCTCCAAAACTGGCTTGCCAGACAACTGATGAACCAGCAGCACTGCAACCGCAAACAGGACGACAGCTACTACCTGGTGCAGCACCCCTAACGATACCGGCACCGCTAAAACCAGCGTAGCTATGCCCAGGCCCGTTTGTACCAGAAAAGTAATGAACAATAGTTTTGTAAGCTGTTTCGATGTGTCATTCAGTTTTACGGCTTTGCTGCGAAACCAGAACCAGGCTACAATGAGAAGTACAACTATAGCTACCCACCGGTGTATGAACTGTACGGTAACGCCATTATCCAGGAAGTTGAATAATGTAAGCTCACCTGCCAGGTAACCTGGGAAAAACTCCCCTTCCATCAGTGGATAAGTGTTGAATGAAAAACCAGCTTTAAGTCCGGCTACAAACGCTCCCAGTACAATTTGTATAAGTATAGCCGCTAACACAACTTTAGAAACTATAACCAGGTTTCCGGGAACATAACGCCGTTTGGCCATTGTCAGATCAGCTATGGTCCAGAGGATAACACCTATTAAAGCCAGGGCCAGTAACAGGTGCGCAGCCAGGCGATAGTGGCTAACATGCGGGTTCTCACTCAGGCCACTTTTCACCATAATCCAGCCCATTAGCCCTTGCGCCATACCCAGCAACAGGATAAATAATAGCCTTTTGAACAGCCACGCCGGGAGTTGTTTTTTTGCAAAGAAATAAAGGAACGGAACTATAAAAACCAAGCCTATGACACGCCCCAGCAGGCGGTGAAGATACTCCCACCAGAAAATATTTTTAAAGCCCGCCAGGTTCATGCTATAGTTTAGCTTCTGAAACTCAGGAAACTGCTTGTATTTCTCAAAAGCCACCAGCCAGGCTTGTTCATTTAGCGGCGGCAGCGTACCCGATATAACGTTCCACTCAACTATAGATAGCCCTGAACCAGTTAACCGGGTAATGCCCCCGATCACCACCATGGCCAGTATCAGGAATACGCCGCTCATCAGCCACCAAACGATAGCCGGATTATATTTTGTCTGTTGCATATGTATCTATAAATCAGGTAAAGGTGTACAATAATTTCTCCTTCACATATGATATAAGTCATTCCTGCAATATTTTAAGAGAGCGCTGATCTTAGCCCAAGCTTATAGATTGCCAGTACACAACCAGGTTGATGCATAAACAATTCTGCACGTTTTTTGTAACTTGTGCTGAAATACAGAGTACCTGCGGGTGCTTAACTACACTTACTTTCTAATTTATATGGCTAACAAAATATTGAGAACCGGGCAGGTAACCGGTCTGGCGGCTGTACTTGCCTTTGCAAGCTGCACCTCTACTACTACGCAGCAATCGCAGCAAACCCCAACTGCTACAGAGCAAAAGAAAGCAGAAACCAATCTGTTACTGACCGAATGGACAGGACCTTATAGTGGCGTACCAGCCTTCGATAAGATGAACCTGGCAGACCTGAAGCCGGCCCTGGAAAGAGGGATGGCCCTTAACCTGGCTGATATAGAAGCAATTGCCAACAACCCCGCTCCTGCTACGTTCGAGAACACGATCGAAGCGATGGAGCGCGCCGGCGAAGAACTGAACAGAGCGTTTACATACTATGGTATTTGGAGCAGCAACGTATCGACTCCAGAGTTCAGAGCGATACAGGCCGAAATGGCGCCCAAGATATCGGAGTTCAGCTCTAAAATATCTCAGAACGAAAAGCTTTTCCAGCGCATAAAAACGGTTTACGAAAATTCTCAGAAAAACCCGTTGCCAGCCGATCAGCAGCGCGTGGTGCAATTGGTATATGAGAACTTTGCCATGGAAGGTGCCAACCTGAGCCCGGAAGCAAAAAAGCGTTATGCTGAGATCAACAAAGAACTTTCGTCGCTTTACACAGCCTTTGGTAACAACACCCTAGCCGACGAAGAGAACTATGTTACTTACCTTACCAAAGACCAGCTGAGCGGTTTGCCGGAGTCGTTTGTAAAATCGGCTGCCAAAGCTGCTGCTGATCGCGGGCAGGAAGGCAAATATGCGGTGCTGAACACCCGTTCGTCTATGGACCAGTTCCTGACCTATTCGGATGAGCGTGCCCTTCGTGAGAAAGTATGGAACACTTACTACTCGCGAGGCGATAATGGTGATGACAAAGACAACAATGCCAATATTGCCAAGATACTGAAGCTGCGTAACGAACGCGTGAAGCTGATGGGCTACGACAACTATGCTGAATGGCGCCTGCAGAACCGTATGGCGAAGAACCCTGAAAATGCAATGGCCTTAATGAATGCTGTATGGCCTTCTGCTATTGCCCGCGTGAAAGAAGAAGTGGCCGATATGCAGAAATTAGCCAACACTACCAGCAAAACCAAGATAACGATAGCACCCTGGGATTACCGTTATTATGCCGAGAAAGTGCGCAAGCAAAAGTATGACCTGAACTCGGATGAAGTAAAGCAATACCTGGAGCTGGACAACCTGACACAGGCGATGTTCTTTACGGCAGGCGAGCTTTTCAACTTTAAGTTTACTCCGGTAGCAGAAGGCACTGTGCCTGTGTTCCATGAGGATGTGAAAGTTTGGGAAGTAACTGACAAGACTACCGGCGAACACATTGGACTTTGGTATCTGGATCCGTTTGCAAGACAGGGTAAGCGCTCTGGCGCATGGGCTACAACATACCGTGCTCACACTACTTTCGATGGCAAGAAAAACGTACTAGCCTCTAACAACTCAAACTTTGTGAAGCCTGCACCAGGAGAGCCTGTACTGGTTTCCTGGGACGATGCGACCACGTTCTTCCACGAGTTTGGCCATGCGCTGCACTTCCTGGCATCTAACGTAAAATACCCTACACTTAACAGCGGTGTAAGAGACTATACCGAATTCCAGTCGCAGTTACTGGAGCGTTGGTTGTCTACTGACAAAGTGATCAACCAGTTCCTGAAGCACCACGAGACGGGTAAGCCAATGCCAGCCGAACTGGTAGCCAAGATCAAGAAAGCATCTACGTTTAACCAGGGTTTTGAAACAACAGAATACCTGGCATCTGCTTTAATAGACATGAAGCTGCACCTTGCTGACCCGAACGGCTTAGACCCTGACAAGTTTGAGCGCGAGACACTGGCTGCCATGAACATGCCGAAAGAAGTTGTAATGCGTCACCGTACACCGCACTTCGGGCACGTATTCTCTGGCGAGGGTTATGCGACTGGTTACTATGGTTATTTGTGGGCTGATGTGTTGACATCTGATGCTGCCGAAGCTTTTGAAGAAGCACCGGGCGGATTTTATGACAAAGAAGTGGCTGCCAAGCTGGTGAAATACCTGTTTGCCCCGCGCAATTCCATGGATCCAGCCGAGGCTTACAGATTGTTCCGTGGCCGAGATGCTAAAATAGATGCCCTGATGCGTGACCGTGGTTTCCCAGTACCATCTGAAAGCTCGAAGAAATAGCAAACTCCAAACTATAGAAAAAGCCCTGCAGAGCAAATGTCTGCAGGGCTTTTTGCTTTTTATATGGCAACTATAGTTTGGCCGGATAGTAGGTCTGTTACGATTTTAGCCAGGTAAGGGCTATTGCGTAGTCTATAAAAACCTCGTGCTGTGTTACGCCTATACGCTCGTAATGCGATTGCGCACGTTCAGTAAAATCGGTTAAAGTGAGCTGAGAACTGCTAAAATCTTCAGGTATGTAAACCGCAATTTTTGGGATGCCGGCCTCTGCTGCCAGAGGCGGCCAGTCATTCTCTATCCATTCCCGCTCCTGCGATGTGATGATGTAAATATGTTCGTCGTCGATCAGCCAGTTCTTTACGTTGTTATCTACAGAAAACTGTAGGCCCCATAAAAATATCTGCTTACGCTCGTCAAAGTCTATTTGCCGTTCCCATTTTATTATCAGAATATCTGAGTCAGTCAAAAGAATAGTGACAAAATCGTTTTTCAGTACCTCATTTCCTTCTCTGGTGTCTTTTGATGCATCCATAGAGTCATTGACCTTTATTCTTCAGCAAATTAGCAAGGTTTTCACACAAATGAACAGCATTTCCCAATTAATTTGTACGGGCTGCCTCTCAGTCCTTGTAGCGATTAAGTACTATTTCCGTTAAAAGTTGTCTAAAACTCTGAGGTTTTAATTTTTTTAGTTGAGTTGCCTGATATGGACGCGTAGTTTTTTTGGACCAGTTGATCTAAATAAGCAAACTGAGAAGAAAATTGTTAAGCAGTGGATAAGTCAGTACTAGTGAAGCTAGGGGCTGCCTAGTTAAAATAAAAGCCTTTTGAGTACATATAGCCCAGCGGCATTATGCTACAGATCGAGTATTTCTACCAGGTTGATCTGGGTCAGGTAAGGCTCCAGTGCTCTTTTGCTCTCGAAACCACGCACCAGACTGATGTACTCCGTTTTAGGGTTATACCAGATCTCGGCAAAAAAGCTGCCTACATTATACAACGCGATCCGGTAGCCCCGCCTGCCACGGAAAGCCAGAAAATTTCCGAGCTCCCAGATAATTTCAAGCCTTGCAGCGGATGAATGGGTGTTAAATTGGCTAAGGGTCATATAGTTATCATACGTAAGTCGCAAAAAAGCTATTGTGCTATATAGCTATAGTTTCCGGTTTATCTCTCCAAAACAGGCTTTGCGCACTGGTTTGCGACTTTTAAAACTGCCTTAGCGTCTCCCGTACAGGCTTTGTTACCGGTTTATCGTTTGTTTGCCACTTTCTATAGTTTCGTTTGCAATTGCTGTAGTTTACATTCAGATTCAGGTATTAAAAAGTCACCTTAAAACCGAAAAGCCTTACCTTTGCACTCTTATAAATTATAACCGAATGGCGCTTACCAAGATCTGCAAACACTTTAACGACCTGACCAATACCGAACTGTACGATATGCTGCGTTTGCGAAGTGATGTGTTTGTGGTAGAACAGAACTGTGTTTTCCTGGACCTGGACGACAAGGACCAGCAGTGTTACCATGTCTTGTTTTATGAGGACCATACTATAGTTGCGTGCTCCCGCCTGGTGCCGCAAGGTGTTAGCTACCCTGAAATCTCGATTGGCCGCATTGTAACCAGCATGGCGGTGCGCGGAACGGGGGTTGGCAAGGAGCTGGTAACTTATTCTATCGAAGAATGTCGCAGGCTTTTTGGGGAGGGGCCGATAAAGATCGGAGCGCAACTCTACGCCAAAAAGTTTTATGAAAGCTTCGGGTTTGTGCAAAGCAGCGATGTGTACGACGAAGACGGCATCGACCATATTAAAATGATACTGGCTTAACTATAGTTTTATAGTTGGTGCTTACCTAAATACTGGCGGTTGCGTAAATCTACAACTATAAACTATTTTGTTATGGATGTAAAGATCGTGCACGAAGAAAAGTACCAGCAGTTTACCGTTACCTTGCAAGGCGACGAAGAAGCGGAACTGGCCTACGCCAAGCCATCAGAAAAAGAGATAGATTTTACCCATACGTATGTTCCTGAATCGGCGCGCGGCAAAGGCATTGCCCAGCAACTGATTGAAGAAGGCCTGTGTTATGCCCGCGATAATGGGTTGTTAGTGATCGCCACCTGCCCGGTTGTAGCAAAGTATATCGCTAAAAACGAACAGCATCAGGACCTGCTGAAGGATTAACTATAGTTTTGATTTACTATTAAGAAAAGGCTATATTTCACCTGTAATGCTACTCCAACCACTACAGATGAAAACTTTTTTGCTATGCCTCCTGGCTATGCTTACACTTTTGCTGAGCAGTTGCCACACCAAAACCGACGATTTTGTAAGCAAACACTGCCCCGGCTCCTGCACCGTAATTAAGGGCACCCTTACCACCGATGCGCGGAACAAACCGCTGGCCGGCGTAAAACTGGAAGTACAATGGAGAGAAGGTGATATGTTTTCCAGTATCAGTCGCCGGAAAGCTATTACTACAACCGATGACAAAGGCAATTTTGAGCTTCGTTTTTTGCTGCGCGATGATGAACTGCCTGACCCCTATTCATATAATGGCTCTTTTACAGTTAAAGCGCACATTAACCCCGACGACTACCTTACCTGTTCAGGCGGAAATACACTGCTGCACACATACGACCTGAAACGGGACACAACTATCATATTTGATTATGTACTTCCCCGGAAAGCATTTATAGAGATACAGGCAAACAATCTGCAAGCCCGGCAGCAGGACGATTTTCTACAGACAGTAATTTTATATGACTCCCCCTGTCTTCCAGCAATTTCCTGGTTTACGAGAGATACAAAATATACTGTTCCTGTTGCCGCCAACCAACCACTTATTATCCGGACCACTAAGCGTAAAAGCGGCGTTGAAACTATAACCGAAAAAGTTATAACCCTGGCTCCGGGCCAAACCTCAAACTATCAGCTTACTTTTTAATGATGCTCCGGATGAAATCAATTCTACTTGGTTTGTTGCTGGTTTTTATAACTTTCACGGCTTCGGCACAATCAGATTCTTCTGCTCATGCATCTGAGTTCAGGGTTTATTTTGGAGGCGCGTTCCCGAAAGGTGATTTTCAGAGTTCTGATTTTGAAGACACCTATACACCTTTTGCTGTTTCGGGTCCGTTGATGCAGGTTAGTTACGCAAGGAGTGTAGGCAGAAATTTATATGGCGGAGCTACATTAGGCTTGCGCATAAACCCAATGGACCTCGACAAGTTTGCGGATGACAATGATGAACTGGTATTAAGCAAACAGAGCAGATCATGGCAATCGGTGTTCACGCTGGCAGATGCGGCCTACCGTTTCAATTTAACTGACGGTTACTTTTTTGTAAAAGGATCGGCTGGTGCTGCGTTCAATCATTCAGCCGCATTACACGTCGAAACTACCTATGGAACTATAGACCAAGCTGCCGATAAGGCTACTGCTTTTGCGTATGGCGTTGCTACAGGCATGTTTATGAATTTAGATAAGCTTGAACTGGGTTTTGAGACCGGCATCCTTTCCACCAGGCCCGAATTTAAGTATACAGACACCCAGGGCAGATCAACCAACTATAAACTGTCGATGACAACTATAAACCTGGGCATTTTCGGCGCTTTCAGGTTCTAACTATAGTTTACTTTGCCTGCTCTACTTTATGCCCGCCAAACTCATTGCGCAACGCCGCCACCACTTTACCTGAGAACGTATCAGCCTCATAGGAACGGTACCGCATCAGCACGGAAAGCGCAATAACCGGCGTCGGCACCTGCATATCCAAAGCGGTTTCCAGGGTCCATTTGCCTTCTCCGGACGAGTGCATAATACCTTTTATACCCGACAGATCAGCGTCTTTGCTGAATGCATTCTCTACCAGTTCCATCAACCAGCTACGCACCACCGAGCCATGGTTCCAGACACGCGCCACTTCTTTATAGTCCAGCCCGAAATCGCTTTTATGCAGCACTTCAAAACCTTCGGCAATGGCCTGCATCATGCCATATTCTACGCCGTTGTGTACCATCTTTACAAAATGTCCGCTCCCTGATCTACCGGTATATAAATAGCCTTTCTCCACAGAAATATCTTTAAATATCTGCTCTACAGAAGCAAAAGCATCCGGATCGCCGCCTACCATAGTACAGGCTCCGTTACGGGCTCCGCTCAGTCCGCCGCTGGTGCCGCAATCCAGTAAATGTATCTGCTGGTCTTTTAGCTTTTCTGCCCGAACTATAGAATCTTTATAGTTTGAATTTCCTCCATCTATAATGATATCGTTGGGTTGCAGGTGGGGCAGCAGTTGTGCTATAACGGCATCTACAGGCTCGCCGGCAGGCACCATAACCCAGATCGCTTTGCGGCCTGTCAGTTTCTGTGCCACTTCGGATATGGTATAGGCCGGAGTTATACCTTCTGCTGTAGCTTTGTCTGTGGTTTCAGGATTAATATCATAAGCTATAACTTCGTGCTGGTGGTCGCGGAGATTTAAGGCCAGGTTGTAGCCCATTTTACCTAACCCGATCAGTCCTATCTGCATGTCATTTCAGTTTAAAGTCAATTATAAATCTTACTCGCATTGTGTTGCTATGGTTCGTTCCGGAGATCATCTAACTGGCTGAAAGTTTCTTTTAACTTCGGATACAGTTCTTCAAAGATCTTGTAGTTCTTTTGGTAGTGCTGGTGATTTGCCGGTTCGGGAGCGTAAGTTTTGGTGATAGTCACCAGTTGAGCGGCATCTTCCAGCTTCTGTATCTTACCTAAAGCCAACAACCCAACTATAGCTGCGCCAAAAGCAGAGCTTTCATAGGTCTCCGTCAGGTGTACTTCTTTGTTAAAAACATCCGCCAATAGCTGCACCCATAACTCTGATCTCGAAAAACCGCCATTTGCATACACCTTAGTTACCGGTCCGGTCACCTGTTCCAGCGCTTTGGCTACGCTATAGATATTGAACGTGATACCTTCCAGCAAAGCTCGGACAAAGTGCGCACGTGTGTGCCCAAGCCGCATCCCTATGAAACAAGCACTTGCACTGGCATCCCAGACCGGCGCACGCTCACCCAACAGGTAAGGCAGAAATAACAAGCCATTGGCTCCGGCAGGTACCGTAGCAGCTTCGTTGCAGAGCAGCGCATAAGGATCTTTGTCGTGGTTTTTCGCAACCGCCGTTTCTGAGCTATAAAAGGTATCCCGGAACCATTGCAGCACTACTCCCCCGTTGTTTACCGCACCGCCCAGCACATAATGCTCCGGTGTAAGAATGTAGCTAAAAATGCGCTGTTGTTTGTCAGTGGCAGGCTGTTTTGCCATTACTCGCACGGCTCCGCTTGTACCGATCGTAATCGTAATATGCCCGTCATCCATAGCATTTGCTCCTAAGTTCGCCAGGCAGCCGTCGTTCGCACCTACTATAAAAGGAATATTTTCGGGCAGGTTGAGTTGCTCTCTATAGTTTGGACTAAGGTTATAGTTGCTGTAGGTAGCAGGTACAGGTTCAGATAATTGATTTAATGAAACTCCGGCAATTTCAAGAGCAGCATTGTGCCAGTTGAGGTCGAAGATATTGAAAAGCCCTGTTGCAGAAGCCACCGAATGATCAACCACAAACTCCCCGAACAACTTGTACCACACATACTCTTTTATGCCTACAAACCGCGTAGCATTGGCAAACAATTCTGGCATTTGTTCGCGCAGCCAGATAAGCTTCGGCAGCACCGACATCGGGTGAATTGGCGTGCCGGTGTGCAGGTAAATATCATAGCCTATTTCGCTTTGTTTCAGTTTTTCAGCCTGTAATCTGCTGCGCGTATCAGCCCAGATAATGCAGTTGGTAAGCAGGCTGTCATGCTCGTCAAGTGCAATCAAACTATGCATCGCGCTACTGAAACTTATGCCAATCAGACTATAACCTGCCTTCCTCAACTCGCCAACTATAGTTTGCACAGTTTGCAGCACTGCTTTAAAAACCATGTCCGGGTCCTGCTCTGCATAGCCCGGTTGCGAACTATAGATCGGGTATTCCACGGCATACTGAAACAGCAACTTCCCATCCACTCCAAAAGCAACTGCCTTGGTGCTGGTCGTTCCAATATCAACCCCTATTATAGTTTCCTGCTGCATGGTAAGTTTGGTCTACGCAGCTGCAACTATAAGTTATACTTTTGATTAGCGTTAGCTCCAAAAAAATTATTATTGATTTGCTTTACTTTTTATTTTTATAATCGTAATATTACGATAAGAAAGAAACACAAATGGGAATTACTAAAACAGAAGCATTTACAGAAGCAGACATAACGCTGGCAACTTATGCAAAAGCGCTGGCGCACCCGGCACGCGTGGCTATACTTCGCATATTGTTAGTGCGCAGTTCGTGCATCTGCGGTGATATAGTGGAAGAGCTTCCGCTTTCGCAGTCTACGGTGTCGCAGCACTTAAAGGAGCTGAAAGAAGCCGGGCTGATAAAAGGCGATATTGACGGGAAAAAAGTATGCTATTGTATTGATGAAAAAGCCTGGAAACATGCCCAGCTTTTAATGCAACAGATGTTTGCCACCTATACTTCGTGTGGCACTAATTGCTGCTAAAAAAATTTGAAATAATTAATCGTAATATACCGATAATACTTAATTTTGAAGACCATGAATAACGCAGAAGAACTTAAGAAAATAGTAAAAGACAAGTACAGCGAAATAGCTTTACAGAGCAAAGAGCAGAACGAAGCCTCATGCTGTGGCGCCACCGGCTGCTGCACAGTAGACTACGCCATTTTTGCTGACAACTATACCGAACTGGAAGGTTATAACCCGGATGCCGACCTAGGCCTTGGCTGTGGCGTACCAACTGAATTTGCCCAGATCAAAAAAGGCGATGTGGTACTGGACTTAGGTTCGGGTGCTGGCAACGACTGTTTTGTAGCCCGCGCTATAGTTGGCGACACTGGTAAAGTGATTGGCGTGGACATGACCGAAGCCATGATAGCGAAAGCCCGCGACAATGCCGAAAAATTAAACTTCAATAACGTAGAGTTCCGTCAAGGCGAGATTGAAGACCTGCCCTTAGCTGCCAACCGTGTTGATGTGGTGATCAGTAACTGTGTACTGAACCTGGTACCTGACAAGAAAAAAGCCTTTGCAGAGACTTACCGTGTACTGAAGCCGGGCGGCCATTTCAGTATTTCGGATGTAGTATTGGTTGGTAACCTCCCTGCAGGCCTGGTAAACGATGCAGAAATGTATGTCGGTTGCGTATCGGGAGCGATCCAGAAAGAGGCTTACCTGAACATTATCCGGGAAGCTGGTTTTGAGAACGTGGTGGTGCAGAAAGAAAAAGCCATACAGTTGCCGGATGAGATCCTGAAAGATTACCTGAGCGAAGAAGGCATCAAACAGTTCCGCGAAAGCAACACCGGTATTTTCAGCATAACAGTTTACGGCGACAAACCTGCTGAAGCTGCCTGTTGCCCTCCGGGTGCTGGGTGCTGCTAGTTTTCCCCTGCAAAAGTGTCATCCCCCTGCCCCCTTCAAAGGGGGACTTTTCTCAAGTACAATTCCCCTCCTCGGAGGGATTAGGGGTAGGTTATACAAGCGGCTTAACCTACCATCACCAAGATCCTTTCAGGATGACAAAATGGATAAGTAGTAGCTCAAAGTCCCCCTTTGAAGGGGGTAGAGGGATGATTAACTTTTGCAGAGAAAATTGCAAGCCTAATGGGTCGGAGGCCCAACTATAGTTCGATACGAGCGAGGACGCTCGCGCCATAATCTACATAAAACACCTTTACATCAAACAATGGAACACTGCGCACCTGCCCACAACCGGAAAAAACTGGGCTTTTTAGATCGCTACCTGACACTCTGGATTTTCTTGGCGATGCTGATTGGCGTAGCGATGGGTTACTTTATACCTGACAGTTCCGGCTACATCAATTCCTTATCTAGTGGCACCACCAACATACCTATTGCCATTGGTTTGATTTTGATGATGTACCCGCCGCTGGCCAAGGTAAACTATAAATTGCTGCCCAAAGTGTTCGGCAATGTAAAAGTGATCGGTTTATCGCTGCTGCTGAACTGGGTAATAGGCCCCCTTCTGATGTTTATACTTGCCATCACTTTTCTGCGCGATTACCCCGAATACATGACCGGCCTTATATTGATCGGATTGGCGCGTTGCATTGCCATGGTGTTGGTGTGGAACGACCTGGCCGACGGTAGCCGAGAATATGCCGCCGGGCTGGTTGCACTGAACAGTATTTTCCAGGTGTTTTTGTATAGTTTCTATGCCTGGCTATTCATTACCAAACTGCCACCCTTGTTCGGTTTCGAGGGAGCTATAGTTGATATTTCGATCGGTGTGATTGCCGAGAGCGTGGCTATTTACTTAGGAATTCCGTTTCTGCTGGGTGTGCTGAGCCGTGTTATATTGGTGCCGCTAAAAGGCCAGGATTGGTATCAGAACCAATTCCTGCCTGCTATCTCCCCTATCACGCTTATCGCGCTGCTGTTTACTATTGTTGTGATGTTCAGTCTGAAAGGCGAGCTGATCGTTACGATACCGTTTGATGTGTTGCGCATTGCTGTGCCGCTGGTAATTTACTTTGTTGTTATGTTTTTGATCAGTTTTATAGTTGGCAAAGCAGCAGGCGCCAATTACTCTGAAAATGCATCGGTGGCGTTTACAGCGGCCGGAAACAATTTTGAACTGGCCATTGCTGTAGCCATTGCCGTGTTCGGGCTTAATTCCGGCGAAGCGTTTGCCGGGGTGGTGGGTCCTCTGGTGGAAGTGCCCGCGCTTATTGCATTGGTTAATGTAGCTTTCTGGTTGCGAAGGAAATTATACAATAAGCAGGCTGTAACAGTTAAGTCGTAAGCGGTAACCAGAACGTACTCAAGAGTAATCCATAACTATAAACTATGAGCCCAATCGAACTATACTTACAGACATGGCAGGAAGCGCGTACCCGCTTCACTGGTTTGCTGGCAACTATAAATGAGCAGGACCTGACAAAGAAATTAGGCTCTGCCCCTAACAGCGCAGGTTTCCTGGTAAGGCATATTGCAGAAGTAGAGTTATTGTTCGCTAAAAATGTGTTTGGAGACGCCGATGTGAAAGTTACGGCTAAAACCGTTATCGCAAAGCAGGACACCGGCGAATGGAACAACCTGGACGAGCTGCTAACTTTCCAGCAACAGGCCGCAGACACACTAAAAGCAATATTAGAACAGCAGCGCGACGAAGACTGGCAGGCAACTATAACCACCAGGGAATTCGGCACCAAAACAAAAGCAGAAGCCATCGGAAGGATCATTTCGCACACCGCTTACCACGCCGGCCAACTGGCCATGATCTTAAAATACGGCTCATAAACCAAACAGAAAACGATGTCCTTAAACCCAACCCTTACCAAAACTATAGCAGAACTCACCCAAACTTTTGACCAGATTCCGACAGAGCGAAAAGCCCTTTTAACACAGCTATCAGATTATATCAAGCAAAAAAAAGAAATCGGACAAACTATAAATCTGGTGTTTATCTGCACACATAACTCGCGCCGCAGCCACATGGCACAACTATGGGCACAGGCCTCTGCAGCCAACTATAACATCGTTAATGTAAAAACTTACTCGGGAGGCACAGAAGCTACTGCTTTTTACCCGGCAGCTGTGCAGGCCATGCAGGAACTTGGTTTTAAAATAGAAAAAGGCGCGGAAACTATAAATCCGAAGTATAATGTAAACTATAGTTCTGACGAACCAACTATAGAAGCCTGGTCAAAAAAGTTTGATGATGCGGCTAACCCTGGTTCAGAGTTTTGCGCTGTAATGACTTGCTCAGATGCCGACGATAACTGCCCTTTTGTACCTGGCGTAGAAAAGCGCATTGCCATCACGTACAACGACCCCAAAGCATCAGACAATACGCCGCAACAAGCCGAAACTTACAGGGAACGTGCCATGCAGATAGGTCGTGAAATGCTGTTTGCCTTTAGCCAGGTATAGTTTACTTGTAAATCGTAAAACCCAGATCTGCGCTTATGATAAAAGCATTCAGTCCGTCGCTGCGCCAGTAGTTGCCGCCACGCAATTCTATACTTTTAAACTGCGTATTTCTTCTGGAAAAAGGCAAGCCGAAATGCGTGATACCTTCCAGCGGTGAATAGCGCACGCCAAGCCCGGCTTTATGACTGTTTATACCTGCCAGGTCGTAATCTGAAGTATAAAACTCCTCGGTGGAGGTATGCTCCTTATAGGGTGCAAAATAGTCAATAGCGGTTTGGGTATGATAGCGGTAAAACGGGTAAAACGAGAAGAATGGCCCTATTTTGATAGGTGTTTCCAGCTCCACAGTATTGGCCGTCATACCCCAGCTATCGGTGTAAAACCGGTAGAAAAAGCGCATCGTCAGGTAATCCGAAGTATAATAATTGAAGCGCAGCCCGACGGGGTATTTGTACCGGCTATCTGGTAAACGCTCTATGTCAGGTAGCTCCTGCTCCCGGAAGTAAACCCGGTGAAATGGCGTGGAAAGAAGGCCGGTCTGGTAGACAATATCGGATGAAAGGGCCGCCTGCATTTTCTGGTTGATTACCTGCGAAAGCGTAGCCGACAAACTATAGGATTGACGTTTGTCATCGCTCAGCAGTTCGCCCTGCCCACGCAACTCTATCGGGTAAATGAGAGACCATGTATCGAAATAGGCTAATGCGCCCAGGCTCAGTTCCCGGTTGCCATCTACTGATATTTTTGCCCAGTTAACCCCCACCGAAATTGACTGGTAATCATACTCTGTAGAGCCGCCAATGGTAATGCCTTTTATGGTTCGGCGGGCATTGTTGCTGCGGCTTATACCTACGTTCAGGTGGGTGCGGGTATCGGAGCTGGATGCTGAAGAAACGTTGTAATCTATCTCATCAGACGAAGCCGAACTATAGAAGTCCATCCCGAAATTCACGTTCAGGTTGGTCATCGTATCCAGCGGCACATTCACGATGATAGTTGGCGTTACATCGGTTAGTTCTTCGGTGCCAATGCCGCCTGTAACCGGCGAGTGCTCTCCAGTCTGGCTATAGTAGCTGCCCAGTATATTCACCTCTGTTGGCGATAGTTCGCGTACTCTGCGGCCGTTTGTAGTAGTGGTAGTTGTAGTCTGCGCCATAGAAGAGGTAGCCACCGAGCAGGCCACCAGCATCCCGATATACTTTAGTTGCATCCGCAGCCTCCTCCCATTTTACCACCGGTAGCCCCGGCTGCCCCTTCCCTGTAACTTTCAAAATTCATCTCAAAGGTCTGTACTTTGCGGGCGCTCAGCTGCATTTCCTCTTCATTTAAGTATGATTTCTGGAATGGCTTAACTGTTTCGCAACTGCTCAACAAGCTCAGCGTGAGCAAGCCTGCAAGAGCAAAAAGTGGTCTGAAATGGAATTTCATAGTTTATAGTATTAGGGTTGTGCGTTGGCTTCTTTATTATACTTCTGAGGCGATTTCTTGTTCTGATAAAAATGCAGACTAAGATTATCTGAGGCCACTATTTCATCTTTATCGGTTATCATCAGGCACTCCACCCCTTTCAGCTGATTAATCAGATACAGACCTTCTTCGGGCCCAAGCACATAGGTGGCGGTTGCCAGCGCATCGGCCAGTTCAGCATCGGGGCAGATGATGGTAACACTTTTTAAGCCGGAGGCAGGGTAACCTGTTCGGGGGTCAATGATGTGGCCGTAGCGTTTACCATCTATCACCACAAACTTTTCATAGTCGCCGGAGGTAACTATAGCTGTTTCGCTGGCCGTGAGCCACGAGAATACTTTATCTTTTTCGGCTGGGTCGGCAATGCCCACGTACCAGTGCTGGCCGTCGGGTTGCTTTCCCCAGGTTATCATGTCGCCGGCAGCATTTACCACCCCGGCTTGTATACCCATTTTACGCATCACATCACGGGCACGGTTGGCGGCATAGCCTTTGCCTATCGCGCCAAACCCGATCTTCATTTCAGGGTCTTTTAAAAATACACTGTGGTTATTTGGATCAAGGATGATGCGTTCGTAACCGATATGTTTTACAGAAGCAGCTACTTCTTCGGGCGGAGGCATTTTGGTCATGCTGCCATCAAACTTCCAGAGCTTGTAGGCAGCTGCAAAAGAAATATCAAAAGCACCGCTGGTCAGTTTAGAGACTTTTATGCTGCGCACGATCAGGTCGTAAAGTTCGGGATCAACGGAAACAGGCATAGAGCCTGCTGCCCGGTTGATGGCGCTGGTCTGGCTGGTGGGCTGCCATTCTGAAATAAGAGCTTCTATGCGCTTTATCTCATCAACTCCGGCATCTATAGCTTTGGTAGCCAATTGCTCGTTCTCAGAAACTGCTACCAGCTCAAAACGGGTACCCATTAAAAGGAGCACCTTCTTGTGCGCTTTGGCAGAAGAAGGTGCTCCCTGGGCAAATACATTCCCCTGCATCAGCAGCAGGCAAACTATAAACAGTAAGCTAACGCGACGCAGCATGAGGTATGAAGTTTAATTATTTATGCAACAGTTTATCGAGATGTTGTACGTAGGCTTCAGCGCCGCCGTTCTTGTATCCGGTCTTAGTAATCACTTTACCGTTTTCGTCAACCAATACTACCAGCGGGAACATGCCTTCCGTGTTATATTTTTCAGCCAGGGCTTCGTTGTGCTTAAGCTGTTCGGCAGGCAACTGGTTCTTCTTAAATCTTGGAAAATCGAGCTCCAGCAGAACCAGGTTATCTTCGGCGTATTTTTCAAAAGTTTCTGTCTCCCAGACCTGTTTGTTCAGCATAATACAGGGTTTGCACCAGTCAGATCCGGCAAATACCATTAAAATAGGTTTATGCTCTGCTTTGGCCTGCTTCAGGGCAGCATCATAAGTATGCAACCAGTTTTCGTGGCCGATGGCTGTTTGCGCCGTTGCGTAATTAGCGAAAAACAGCGCTGCAAACAATAAAACAAGGAAGGAAAAACGCTTCTTTAACATCTTAGCTAAAATTAAGGTGAGACTACTTACAGCACAGAACAATACCTGCGCATTGTTATAATAACTTTGCGGCTACCGTAATAAGTTCAGTGACTGTGTAGGATTGCTTCGCTAATATCTGCGTTTATGAAATGTAACAATATAACGCCAACTTTCAGCGCTATAGTATACTTTAAATCAACGACTTATTAAATATTTTTTTTTAAGATTGATGTCTTTATCTATAGCTTTAATCTATCTCTTTTATAATGATTTTGCCATCCGGGGAGCGTTGTTCTACTTCGTCGGGGTTGCCTGTCCGGAAAGTGGCAATGGCTTCGGTGCCGTCATAAAGCGTTAAAATTCTGTCGGCTATACTATACGAGCTAACGCGCTCCAGTACCTGCATAAATTTAGTTTCCTGTTCCATGTCAGGACACATCATGCGCGTCGACCCCAGGTTAGAAAAGGTGAGTGTATTTCCGGACAGCTCATACTTCCCGAAAAAGTTATTACAACCGCTAAAGCCCTTTACATCATTCTCGGATTCCTGTAACCTGAGGTAGGCTGTACGTGTGTTATTTGGCACCTGCGGGCTCTCTCCCTCCAGCGAAAGCAGCATCCAATAGGCATCCAGAATGGTATTTGTTTCTGTGGCTGTCTGGGCAGGGCTGGCTGTTTTACACCCGTATAGCCACATTAGCACCACCAATATCAGGAAGTAGATCTTTTTCATAGTCTATAGTTTAGCTTAATAAATATAAGCACGCCCGCTATAGTGCTGCAGGCGTGCTTATCAGTTCATGTGTTTAAATACCAAAGGTATCATACCCGTACCCACTGATAGGTGATGACTTGGAATAGTCTGGTCCGGAGCGGCGGTCGCGGTTTTCACGGCTGCTGTAGCGGTCTCCGTCACTTCCGGAATAGCCACGGCTGGAGCCGGAGTTCACGATACGACCACTGTAGCGGTAGTCTTCTTTGTTCTCATCAAAATCGAATTGGTTAGAAGGTCTGAAGCTACCTCTGTAATCGTTCTCTGAGCTGTCAGGAATTTCGCCGCGATCATGATGGATGTCTGTCAGTTCATGGTTATAGTTACGACGTTCATCCTGGCCATATTCGCTGAATCTTCTGCCATAGCCTGGGTTCTGATAGCTGTTTTCCTGGCGTGCATAGCGGCGGTTACCGGCTACATCATAGTTCGAACTATAAGGAAGCCCGCTATTGTAGTCCTGCGAATCGTTTCCTCGGTTTCTGTAATCCCGGTTCCTGTATTCTTCGTTTCTGTAATCGTTGTTGCGGTAGTTGCTTCCGGTGGCGTAACCATGGCTTTGCTTAAAGTGATTGTCATCGCCATAACGGTAATGGTCGTCGCGGTTGCGGTGTGTCCGGTTATAGTTGTCGTTATAGTTTCCGGCACCGTAGCCGCCTACAGGCCCCTGGCTAAAGTCGTTAAAATCGGAGCGTTGCTGCATACGCACATTGCCATTTCCATAGTTGCTATCCTGGATGCCATAATAGTTACCGCGCTGGCTATAACTTTCATTCTTTTGTCTCTGGTTACCGGAACTATAGTCATCATACTGGTTATAGTTTCGGTCGTAATAATGCTCGTTTCTTTCCATAGTGTTATGCTTGTTTGGTTATACTCCCTTTATAAACGGGCTAAAGCCGCCAGTGTTAGCGTTTAAGTGATTTTCGATTTGGAAGTGAAGTAGTTTTAGTGCTTATAGCTCTGCTTTTTGAAGTTTAAGGATTAGACCTAGCTGCTTGCGCAGCTCCTGCGAGCCGAAGATCCCGGACTTGCTTCGGGACGCGGCATCCCTTAATGAGGGCACTAAAGTTTAATTGAAACTATAGGTTATAAAGCTCCCAGGATTAGAAGCGGTTTGAAAGGATAGCTTGGTTCAAATCAAAAGAAATCTAACTATAGAACTCAGTTTTCTCAAGTTGTTAGAAATGACAAAAGATAACTATAAAACAAATAAGATCCCTCGGCTGACGCTCGAAATGACAATACGCGAAACTATAGAAATTAAGCCAACGCTCACGATTCTCCGAAATCACAACTATAAAACAGCAGTCAGAATCAACATATTATAGTTTATATCGCTTTTTTTCTTCTAAAACACCACCTGCTTAAAAGCTGTAACGTAAAAGCCGAAACTGCTTATCATAATACCCTAGACTCTTACGCGCACTTATGGAAATTGCCCTTGTGCTAACACTTCTGGTAATAGCTGTAGTGCTGTTCGCTACGGAAAAACTTTCCGTTGAGATCGTAACGCTGCTGCTTTTGATTGTACTGGCAAGTGCGCGCGTTATTACCCCCGCCGAGGCCTTTGCCGGCTTCAGCAGCGATTTCATTATCATCATTGCCTCTATTTTTATTATAAGTGCCGCCCTCGAAGAAACCGGTATCCTGGATTTTGCCGTTGTGCGCATGGCGGAGCTGGCGAAAAAAAGCAAAGGCCTGATGCTCTTCACGATCATGTTTATAACAGGAGTGGTATCTGCCTTTATGAACAACACCACGGTTACGGCCATGTTTATTACGCCGCTGGTAGGCCTTAGCAAACGAATAAATATAAACGCATCAAAACTCTTAATGCCATTGGCATACGCAGCCATACTCGGCGGAACCTGCACCCTGATAGGCACTTCTACCAACGTGGCAGTAAGTGGCTACATAGTTAAAGCCGGCCTGGAACCGGTTGGTATGTTCGAGATCTCAGGCATAGGGTTAGTAATTTTTGTGGTTGGCATCATTTATATGATGACCATTGGCCAGCGCATGTTGCCCGATAACTCTGACCAGGAACTGACCGAAGAATATAAACTGCAAAAGTACCTGACAGAGATCATCGTGATGAAGGACTCGCCGCTGGTAGGCCAGCTGGTTTTTGCCTCAGACCTCACCGCACTTCATTTCAGGATACTGAACATTATCCGTTCTAATGAGAACTTTCTTCCAGATTTCAGGACGCGTATTCATGAACGAGATGTGTTGTTGGTAGAAGGTGACCTGGATAACCTGATGAAGGTGAAGGAAACAAAAGGCATTGAAATAATGGCTGATGTTATCCTTGAAAAAGACTTACAGACCGAAAGCATTCGCCTGGCCGAGCTTATGATACCGCGGCAGTCTAACCTGATAAATAAGACCGTTAAAGAAGTGAATTTCCTGCAACGGTTCGGCTTGGTTGTAATTGCTATCTCGCGCCACGGCGAAACCCTGCGCTCCAAAATAGGGAGCATCAACCTGCAACTCGGCGACATATTATTGGTGCAGGGTGCAGCCGAACGTTTAAGCCAATTACGATCATCTAGCAATGTAGCCCTGTTAGATGAGTTTGAGCCTTTGCTGTTCAAGAAGCGAAAGGGTACGCTGGTGATCACCATCTTTATACTGGCTATCTTGCTTGGCACTACCAACATTCTGCCGTTATCTATTGCCTTCCTGATGGCTGCCATCGCCTGCATTGTATTCCGTTGCATTAGTACCGAAAAAGCCTACGGTGCTATAGACTGGCGCCTGCTGATACTGATTGGTGGTATGACGGCCTTTGGTACAGCCATGGAAAACTCCGGGGCAGCCGACCTGCTTGCCAAAAGTATAGTTGACGTGATGGGGCCAATAGGGAAAATGGCAGTGCTGGCTGGCTTTGTTGTGTTAACTGTTATTCTGACGCAGCCAATGTCTAATGCGGCAGCGGCACTGGTTATAGTTCCGGTTGCATTGCGGGCAGCTGTGGAGTTAAATTCAGACCCCAGAACATTTGCCATTGCCATTATGCTCGCAGCTTCGGTGTCGCTGGTTACGCCTTTTGAGCCTGCCTGTATTTTGGTTTATAGCCCCGGGAAATACCGTTTCAGCGACTTCATTAAGATCGGTTCGCCGCTTACCCTTTTGTTGTTAGTTGTGATCCTTTTACTTGTCCCGGTTTTCTGGCCTTTGTAACAGCAACCTCACTTCTACAGTACCATACAGTATCAGAATTCAGAAAATTGTATGAAAAAGATAATTCAGGTACTGCCTGTTGTTTTGTTGCTGGCAGGTAGTTGTGGCCCTAAAAACGAAGAAGTTACAGACGAGCAGATAGAAACAGGCCCACCACAGGAAGTGCTGGATAGTATTGCCAATGCGGAGAAAGATGCCGTTAAAACAGATGAGAACAATATCAGCCCGACCTTCCCGCTTCCGCAACCGGTTATAGCTTTACTAAGCGAAAAGTATCCGGGTTGGGAAGAACCGGAATTAGCACCAGCTGCAAAAACAAAAGTCGGGAACGAGGAACAGGGCCCGATGATGGTAAGAGGCAACTTTAACAACGACACCTTACAGGATTATGCCCTGCAGCTACAACAGGGAAAAGAAGTGGTAATAGTTGCCATAGTGCAGGATGCCACCCAAAACTGGAATACCTACGAACTGCAACGCGACACTTTATACAACGAACGAGGAAAACTACTGAGCCCGTATGCCCTGCTCCTGGCCCAGGCCGGAACAGAATTGCGGAATGCTGAAACGGGCAAGGAAACAGAGCTACCCAACGACGGAGTAACTATAACTATAAATAACCGCAGCACAACTTATGTGCTAAACAACGGCAAATTCCAGGAATTTAATGCTGATTGAAACTATAGGTAGAGGTAAAAATAATCAGAATAATTAACGTACAGGAAAAGGAGTAGTACTATGCCTGTTCCGCCGGCCACACCCAGCCAGAAGGTCATAAAACCGGCGCGCCTTGCCAGGGCTTTATCGCGCTCTTTGAGAAGCAGGTAACTATAGCTCAGGTGCACCAGGTACATAATTACGGCGATCATCAGGCTCACAAACCAGAACACAGAGAACCGCAACAGGAAAAGTAGCGGCATTTCATTCTCGAGCAGGTGAGGCAAACGGTGCTCCCTTATCACAAAGTAAGAAGCAAGACACAGCAAAATACAACCATACACGAACAGAATAAACCTGTTGCTTTCCATCAGTCTTCGCATGTAACGGGTAATATTAGTAGTTCAGAAATGCCTGGGCATCTTTCTTAATATGGTCTCGGGTGAGGCCATCTTTCACCCCCATCGATATTTTACGCACCAAAACCCCGACTACAGCTTTCTTAAACCCAAGCCTGGTAGCCATGTGTATACAAAAATCCATTTCTGCTTCATCCACTATACCATCAGCCAGCATCATCTCCACCATGTCATATATCTGGTCGAAACGCTCTGAGTCGTTGTTTGGGAGTTGTGGTAAAACTTTAGATGTATCTGCCAGCAAACTTTTTACTTCGCTTGCCCGCATACCATGTTTGGTACCGATCGAAATAATAAAATTTATTTCAGCCGGATCTATGTGGCCGTCAATTTTTGCCAGCGCGCCCAGGTTAGTGATGTGGCTTTTTAACTTTTTTGTTTCTTCACTTTCAAAAAAACCAAACATAGATTGCCTTTAAATTAAACTATTAAGTTGCCTGATCAGGGTTATTTCGTACATTTTGCTACTGCAACAAGGCAGGCTAAAGGCCCGGATCATGGCGCGGGTTTGTATGCCGATATTACATACGGTTTTCTATATTTAACAGATAAAGTTTTTTATTTTTTTTAATTTCCTTTGCTTCTGTGTTACTTGCTATTCTTAACAGGGTATAACAATTAGCACCCAGCAACATTAGCATTTAAAATAAACATAGTACAGTTTAATGAAAAAGATAGCAGTATTCACCTCCGGGGGCGATTCACCAGGTATGAACGCCTGTGTGCGCGCAGTGGTACGCTCTGCAATTTATAACGGTCTGGAAATTTACGGCATCAGGCGAGGATACAGCGGGATGATCAAAGGAGAGATCTTTAAAATGGAATCTTCTACGGTCAGCAACATCATTCAGCGTGGAGGTACTATCCTTAAATCGGCCCGTAGTAAGGAGTTTCCTACTAAAGAAGGCAGAAAGCAGGCATACGAACAGCTACAAAAGCATGGTATAGAAGGGTTGATAGCCATTGGCGGCGACGGTACTTTTACGGGTGCCAACATATTTTATGAAGAGTACGGTATACCAACTATAGGTGCGCCCGGAACGATTGATAACGACCTGTACGGCACAGATTACACCATTGGCTACGACACAGCCGTGAACACAGCAATTTATGCCATAGATAAAATACGCGATACAGCAGACAGCCACGAGCGCGTGTTCTTTGTGGAGGTTATGGGCCGCGACTCTGGTTACATTGCCATACCATGTGCTGTAGGTGGTGGCGCCGAGATCGTAATGATACCTGAGACCAAAACAACTATAGAGAAAGTGGTGGATGCCCTGAAAACAGGATGGAGCCGCTCTAAAACATCTTTTATAGTTATAGTTGCCGAAGGCGATGAAGAAGGTAGTGCCGTGGAGATTGCAGCCAAAGTACAGAAAGCGATACCTGAGATGGATGCCCGTGTAACTATACTGGGCCACGTGCAACGTGGTGGCGCACCAACTGCCGCCGACAGAATGCTGGCCAGCCAGCTAGGTATAGCCTGTGTGGAGGGCCTTTTGCAGGGCCGCGCATGCGAAATGGCCGGTATCATGAATTCCGAGCTGGTTTACACACCTTTCATCGATACCATCACCAAAACAAAGTCCCTGAACCCCAACTTTGGCCGCATGATAGACATACTTTCAGTTTAGGAGTTTGTGAGTTAGAGAGTTTAAGAGTTAGAAAATTATAAGTTAGAAAGTTAAAAGCCCTCACAGATCCGGAAGATACTGTGAGGGCTTTTTTGTTTATTAAGAGAAAGTATATCAACAATCGAAAAAGCTAGTACCTCTGCCCTTTTATAACTCCCTAAACTCTCTAACTCACAAACTTTTTAACTCTCTAACTTCCCAACTTTCTAACTATAAAATCAACTATCTCCTGCCATTGCTGCGGGTGAAACCAGGTATATTCTTCGGGGTGCTTGGTAAACCAGGTGAGCTGGCGTTTGGCGTAGCGGCGGCTGTTGCGTTTCAATAATCTTACTGCTTCTTCCCAGTCGTATTTCCCTTCCAGGTAATCGAATATCTCTTTGTAGCCTACTGTTTGCAGGGCATTATGTGAGCGATAAGGGTACAAGGCTTTGGCTTCTTCCAGCAATCCCTGCTGCAGCATCTGGTCCATGCGCTGGTCTATGCGGTTGTATAGTTCTTGTCGGTCACGGGTAAGGCCTATTTTTATAGTTCTAAAGGGTCGCGAGGCTTTATCGCTTTTACGGAAAGAAGAATAAGGTTGCCCGCTCGACAAACACACTTCGAGTGCCCTGATAACCCGCTGCGGATTCGCTTTATCAACCTGGCTATAGTATACAGGGTCAAGTTGCTGTAACCGGGCGAGTAACGACTCCAACCCTTCTGCTTCCAGTTTGGCAGTAAGTGCTGTTCGTATTTCCGGGTCGGTCTCCGGCATTTCGTCCATGCCTTCGCACAGCGCCCGCACATACAACCCGGAGCCACCCGTAACTATAACTACATCATGGTCTTTAAACAGTTTATCCAGAACCTGTAACGCATCCTGCTCATAAGCGCCGGCATTATATTCTTCGGCTATCGAATGTGAGTCCACAAAATGGTGGGGTATAGCTTTCTGTTCAGCTAAAGTTGGTTTGGCCGTACCGATCTGCATCTCCTTGTAAAACTGCCTCGAGTCTGCAGATACAACTTCTGTATTAAAATGGGTTGCCAGGTTAACGCACAGGTCTGTTTTACCTACTGCAGTCGGCCCCACCACTACGATCACATATTTATCTTTAGCCATATTCAGCTTTTGCTCCATGCCCGGTAATTTTATAATTTCACTGCGTTAGCAAAGCCCTTTGGCGAGCCGGGCCAAACTATAAGATGGAACAGAAAAACGCAATAGTTCTGTTTCTTTTGTAAAATTATCGCTAAAATCGTAAAATGTGTAAAGGAGTATTATAAGTGCTTAAGTTCTTGCTCCCGTACTTTACTAAATTGTTATAATGCCATATATCCCTAACAGGCAATTATCTGAACACCTGCCTTTGCAGGCAAACTCGCTTTTGCAGTTGCTGGTACAACTTTCCAAGCCTACACATGGCCTGCTAGTAGCGTCTCAGGATGGACAGGTGCTGGCCGCTAATGTAACAGCTTCTGTTTTCCCGGCCGTATCAGAAACATATAAAGCTAGCCGCAACCTGTCAGACCTGTTAGGTATACCCTTAAAAAAACTGACAACGCAAACTTCCGGAAAAATTACGGCTGGGGCAAAGAGCTTCACTTATACTATTAAGCAGGTTCAGTACGAGAAAACAAAGTTCGTTTATACAGAGCTAATCCCTTTTGAGGAAGAAGTTACGAGAGTAGAAATAGACGATAACAGCTACCACAATGTATTTGAGAACAGCACCGAACCACTTTTTATTTTAGATGAGGAAGGCACTTTTGTTGATATCAACAACAAGGCGCTGATTATCATAGATCAGAAGAAAAGCAACTTAGTCGGCCAGACAGTTTACAGCAGCTTTAAACTAAACTTATTTGAACGTGTCGCATTAAAGGGGCAGTTGCAGCATACCATGGCCGGCGAACCTCAGAAGTTTGAGTGGTGGATACAGGACAAGACCCACGAGCTGCTACCCATCGAGATATCCTTGCGAAAAGGCCTTTTCAAAGGCAAAGAAATGATCTTCGGGTCGGCAAAGAACCTTTACGAAGTTGTTGGTACCGAGCAGGATGTCCGTTTCCGTAATCACCAGCTGGAATTTGTAAACAACCTGATCACGAACCTTTCGAACACGGGCAGCCAGCAGGATGTACTGCGATACACGCTGGATGAACTGCTGGAGAAAAGCGACATAAGCTGCGGTTGTGTTTACACCTACAACCAAACTATTGGCGTTGCAGAACTGGCTTATTCGGCTGGCAGCATAGAACATACACTGCTACACCCAACTATAGCCCTTGATGCTGACCTGGCAAAGCTGCTGCTGACTACAGAAAAGCGCAGAGCAGTTACCGAGATAACCAGGATACTTACTGAGAAGTTTAACCACGAAATGACCATAGTGCCGGTCACGACTGATGCCGAGGTACTTGCGTTGCTGATTGTGTGGCCCGGAAATGGGTATAATATAACCCAGTCTTTCCTGGCACTGCTGGATTTCGTCGGCACTGCCATAGGCAACTATATATCCCGGCACGAGCTTATGTTGCAGCTCTCGCACAGCGAAGACAAATACAAAATGCTGTTCGACTCTGCATACGATGCCATTCTGTTATTTAAGGATGGGCAAGTTGTGGATTGTAATGAAAAAGCACTGCAGTTTTTCAGGTGTAAGCGCGAAGACCTGGTAAGTGCCACCCCAATGGATTTTTCTCCGGAGTATCAGCCGGATGGCAGCCACTCTAAAGAAAAAACAGCCCGCCTGATGGAACAGGTCTTAACTACGGGTAACCCTATTACTTTTGAATGGAGAAACATACGGAAGGATGGCACGCTGGCTGATGCAGAGATAAACCTGAACCGCATACTGATTGATGGTGAATATTATGTGCAGGCTTTTAAACGCGACATAACACAGCGCAAGCAGGTACAGCAGGCCAAACGCCGCGAAGAAGTAGCTGAAGAGTCGATGGCGCAGTTCCGCGATTTCCTGGAAAAGGTAAACATGATTTACTATAGTCTGGATGTGAACGGGAAGATTGCGTTTGCCAACGATTTTTTCCTGAAGTATGTGGAGTACGAACGTGATGAGTTGGTAGGCCAGAACTTTTATGAACTGCTGGTACCTGAAGCAGAGCGACAGCAACGCCTCCAGGACTTTAGAAACTCGCTGACTACCCGCCATTTAAATGCTTACTACGAGCGCAACCTCGTAACCAAGTCTGGTCAACTGAAGACCATTCGCTGGAACTGCATGCTGGAGTATGGCCCCGACGGGGAAGTAACCGGTATTACCAGCGTAGGTAAAGACATGACTGACAAGCGTATTGCCATGGAAGCCCTGAAGGATAACAAGATACGCCTGCAGGACCTTTTTGACAACGCGCACGACCTTATCCAGAATACCTCCGTCGACAATAAATTCATTTTCGTTAACAAAGCCTGGAAAGAACGCCTTGGCTACAACGACGAAGACATTGAATCGCTGACGCTGAACGACATTGTGCACCCCTACTATAAGGCAAAGCTTATTTACCAGTTGCGCAATTTGTATAAGGGTGAGAATGTAAACAAAATAGAGACCGTTTTCTTGACAAAGTTAGGTAAGCCGGTACACCTTATTGGTAGTATTACCTGTAGCTGGCAGGACGATCGGCCTGTGGCAACACGCGCTATTTTGCACGATATTACAGACCGTATAAAAGCAGAGCGTTTACAGAAGGTATACTATAGTATCGCCAACCTGGCCATTAGTAGTAAAGACTTAAACTCACTATACAGTGCCATTCACCGGGAACTAAGTAAGATCATCGAAACGCGTAACATCTATATTGCGCTTTGCGATAAGGAGCAGCGTTTCCTGAACTTTGTTTACCTCGTAGACCAGTACATCGACAAAACGGCCCAGGCACATCCACGCCGTCCGTTCTCAAGAGGTTTATCGGAGTATATTATAGAGACCGGTAAACCACTGTATATGCAGCAGCAGGAACTGCTGGACCTGGCCGAGCGCGAAAACCTGCAGATACAAGGTACTATTCCAGAAGTTATACTTTGCTCTCCGCTGGCTATCGGCGACCGCATTATTGGTGTTATCACCCTGCAGGATTATCAGAATCCGGACGCCTATGTGCACACCGACATCGAGATTCTGCACTTTATATCGAACCAGGTAGCGCTTGCCATTGAGCGTAAGCGAAACGAGGAACAGATAAATACCCAGAACGCCAAACTAAACGCTATTTTCGAAAGTGGTACCCACCACATGTGGACGCTGAACAACAACTTCGAGTTAACATCATTTAACCGGAACTTTGCTGCCACTTTTGAAAAAAGGACTGGTAAAACCCTAGGGCTTTACGACAGCCTCAGCGAAAGCCATCTGATAGATCATCACGAATTCAGTTTTAACTTCTGGCAGGAGAAATACATCAACGCATTTGCAGGCATTCCGCAGCACTTTGAGGTGCACCTGCACGACCCAGAATCATGGCGTGAAGTATTCCTGAACCCGATATACCTGGAAGATGGCACCTTTGAGGAAGTATCAGCGATAGCGCTTGACATTACCGACAAGAAAAAGTCTCAGCTGGCACTTGCCCAGAACGAAGAGAAGTTCCGTAATATTTTCGAATCTTTCCAGGATGTGTATTACCGCACTTCGCTGAAAGGACCGCTGGAACTTGTGAGTCCATCTGTAAGGCAGGTGTTAGGCTACACCGAAGAAGAAGTACTAGGCAAGGATATCACTTTCCTGTATGTGTACCCTGAAGAAAGGCAGCGCATGCAACAGTTTGTAAAAGACCAGAAAATTATCCGGGATTACGAGATACAGATGTACCGCAAAGACGGCACCCAGATAACAGTGCTGGCCGATGCCCGCCTGATGTATGACAAGGACAATAATCCGGTTGCCCTGGAAGGTGTAATTCGCGATGTTACGGAGCTAAAACGCACACAGCTGGAATTACTGCAAGCCAAAGAAGAAGCTGAAAACCTGCTGAAAGCCAAGTCTCAGTTCCTGGCCAACATGAGCCACGAGTTGCGTACGCCAATGAACGGTATTATTGGCATGATCGATCTGCTTACCCACATCAACTCCGATCCGGAACAGCAGGAATACATTGATACTCTTCGTAAGTCATCGGATGCATTGCTGGCTATACTGAACGACATACTGGACCTGAGCAAGATACAGGCCGGCAAACTGGTACTACACGAAAGCAGCGTAGACCTGCATGATACACTTGGCAAGATACACTCGCTGTTTGCGAATCGTGCACAGCAAAAAGACCTTTACTTTACTTACAACATATCCCCGGAAACGCCGCGTTATGTTTTAACCGACGAGACCCGTTTGCTGCAGGTATTATCGAATCTTACTTCTAATGCTATCAAGTTTACAAATGCAGGCGAGGTAAGCATTACTGTGGACAGCGAACTTTTAGACAGAAAGACTCAGGAATACATGCTGCACGTGCGCGTGAAAGATTCCGGTATAGGCATCAGTCCGGAAGATCAGGCTCTGTTGTTCACCGACTTTACGCAGCTCGATAATTCGTCTACCAAAACATTCGGAGGCACCGGCCTGGGGCTTGCTATATCAAGGCAACTCACAAGTATTATGGGCGGCGAGATCGGGGTGGAATCAAAGGCCAACGACGGAAGTACCTTCTGGTTCAAGATACGGGTGCATAAAGCTGATGACGCCGCCGTAGCGGAACAACAGCTGCGGTTAAAGGAACTGAACGCGGAGATAGAAGTACTGAAGAACAGCCCGTATGTATTGCTTGTTGATGATAACCAGATAAACCAGAAAGTAGCCCAGAAACAACTGGAGCGCCTGAACTGCCGTACCGACATTGCCTCGAACGGGTATGAAGCGATAGAGCTGGCTACAGCCAACAACTATAACATCATCTTTATGGACATACAAATGCCGGAGATGGATGGTGTAACGGCTACCAAGCATATAAAGGAAATTTTGGGGGATGACTGCCCTCCTATTATTGCCATGACGGCCTACTCGATGAAAGATGATGCTGACAAGTTTATGGGCCAGGGCATGGACGACTATGTTTCGAAACCGGTAAAGAGCAAGGACCTGCTAACGGTGATAAACAGGTGGGAAAAACCAGAGTGGTACGGCGACGATTTTATAGGTGAAGAACCTGCTACCGATACAACTATAGTACCTGATACTGGATTAGCCCAGGAAGAGCTTCAAGATATTGTAAATAAAGAAGTTGCTGAGCAATTGAAACAGATAGGCGGCGAAACCTTTACTTTACAATTGTATGAAGAGTTTGAGCAGGAAGCCGCTGAATTGCTGGAGGAAGCCAAAAAAGACCTGCAGGCACAACATTACAACAGTATTTTAAGTACATTGCATCAATTAAAAGGCACCGGCTTTACACTTGGCATTAACAAGCTAGCCGAACTGGCCAAACTACTGGAGCACGACATTAAGCAGGAGAGGTTTGAAAGCGTACCTGAGAACTTCGAAAAGCTGCTTGAACAATACGAAAACTATAGAAAAACTTATAAAGAAATCATCTAACCTACTATGGCAGAAACCAAAACAATCTTGATAGCAGAGGATAGCTCTGTAATCCTGAACCTGACAAAAAAGATCCTGGAACTGCAGAACTATAAGATCCTGACCGCTAAGAACGGTGGCGAGGTGATCAAAACCGTAGAGAACAACAAGATCGACGCGATCCTGATGGACCTTAACATTCCGATAAAGAATGGCATGGAGTGCACACGCGAGATCCGTGCAAGCAAAAACAAGGATATCGCTAACATTCCGATAATTGCGGTTACCGGTAACGCCAACAACTACAGCATGGAAGACTTTAAGGAAGCTGGTATAAATGCATACCTGCCTAAACCACTGGACTTCGATATGCTGGTACAAACCGTAAAAGAGTACACTGCTGCATAAATGGAGCTGAAGTACACGCGGCCTTTTTTAAACAAGCTGGAGGATATTTTTGCAGAGTCGGATTTTGTGCTGCGATACGAAAAAGGCAATTTTAAAGCCGGCTATTGTGTGCTGAAGGATATGAAAGTGGCCGTAGTAAACAAATACTATAGCCTGGAGGGCAAAGTGAATTGCCTCTACGATATCCTCCGATCTATTGCGCTGGACGAAAGTCGCCTAAGCGATAAGAACCGGCAACTATACCACGATATCCGAAACCACGAAAAGTAATTGAAAGTAACACTGTTAGGTACGGGAACCTCGCAGGGTGTGCCTGTGATCGGGTGCAACTGCGAGGTTTGCCGTTCTGTAGACTACCGCGATAACCGCCTGCGCGTGTCGGTACACCTGCAGGTAAACGGCAAAAGCTTTATCATAGATTCGGGCCCCGACTTCCGGCAGCAGGCCTTGCGCGAACGCATCCGCACCCTGGATGCCCTTATCTTTACCCACGAACACAAAGACCACACCGCCGGCCTCGACGACATACGGGCCTACAATTTCAGTCAGCACAAAGACATGCCGCTTTATGGCGAAGAACGAGTGCTGGAACAACTGAAGCGCGAGTTTGCTTACATTTTTTCTGGAGTCCAATATCCGGGCATCCCGAGGGTAGATCTTAACCCGATTGCCGAAGAGCCATTTGAGATCGAAGGAGTTGAGTTCATCCCGATTCGGGTAAAGCATTACAAACTACCTGTACTTGGTTTTAGAGTTGGCGATTTTACCTATATCACCGATGCCAATTTTATCTCGGAAGAAGAGATGGACAAAGTGCGTGGCTCAAAAGTTATCGTGCTGGGTGCGCTGCGCAAAGAGCCGCATATCTCCCACTTCTCGCTGCAGGAGGCTATAGATGTGCTGACCGAACTTAAGCCCGAGAAAGCCTACCTCACTCACATTAGCCACCTGATGGGCCTGCACCACGAAGTAGAACAGCAACTCCCCGACTTTATCCGCCTCGGCTACGACGGCCTGCAAATACAACTATAGTTTATAGTTGTTAGTTGATGGTTATTAGTTGTTGGTTGCTAGATTTCCGGCCCTCGCTCGCCTCTGGCGAGTGTGAGCTACCAGCGGACTCTGGCCGCATATTTTTGTAAATTAATTATAATTGAGCAACGTGGCGAGACGCCACCAGTAACTCACACTCGCCAGAGGCGAGCGAGGGTTATAGTTGATCATCGATATGAGTTGATCAATTCATAATTCATTCATAATTCATTCATAATTCATTCATAATTCATTCATAATTCATTCATAATTCATTCATAATTCATTCATAATTAAACGAAGTGCACCAAAACTACCACTTTTTACAGCACCTATCCCGCCGGCTCAAAACAGAGTTGATCGGGAAAGAGATCGTGACCTGCTTTAGCCAGAACAAGGATGAACTGGTAATTGGGTTTGCTGATGAAAGCAAGGAGTTTTATATACGGGCTGGACTTACAGCTCATTTTTCGGCACTTTCTTTTCCGGATGATTATAAGCGTGCGCGGGCTAACAGTGTAAACCTGTTTAAGCAGATGATCGGGCAAAAGGTGTTGGATGTGGTACAGCACCTGAACGAACGCAGCTTTTACCTGCAGCTGACAGATGAGATGCTGCTGCTTTTTAAGTTGTTTGGTAATCGTTCTAACATCGTGCTATACCAGCATGGCGAGCCGCTGCACCTGTTCCATAAAAAGTTTGCTGCCGATGCAGAGCTGAACCCACTGCATATGGACCGGCCACTGCCACAGAACTTCGCTGCTTTTGAAGCTGCTGATGGCAACCTGCGCAAACTATACCCAACCTTTGGAGAATTACCCACAGATTATTTAGAGCAACAAAATTATAGTTCGGCAACCCTGGAAGAGAAATGGGAACTGGTGCAGCAAGTGTTGGAGCAGCTTGACAACCCTGACGCTTACTACATTATCCGTTATAAAGGCAAACTCAGGTTATCACTGTTACAGTTGGGCGAAGTAGTTTATAGTTACCCCGATCCGCTGGAAGCGCTGAACAACTATACCCGGCTCTATTTATCTGAAACCGGTTTTTCGCAGCAGTACGAACAGGCAAAGCAGCAACTCACCAAAAAGCTGAACGGTTCGCAAACGGTGCTGGAACAAGCCACGCAGCAACTACAGGAAATGCGCCGCAACTGCTCTTACTCACAATCGGCGGATATTTTAATGGCCAACCTGACAAACATTCCGCCGCAAGCCCAAGAAGTAGAACTATACGATTTTTATACCGACCAACAGCGCACCTTTAAGTTAAAGCGTAACGAAACGCCTCAAAAGCAGGCCGAGAAGCTATACCGTAAAGCCAAAAACCAGCACCTCGAAATTCAGCAACTGGAAGAAAAGGCCGAGCGCAAAATGGAAGAGATCATCCTCCTGGAATCTGCCCTACAAGCCTTAGCCGAAGTAGACAACTATAAGCAACTGAAAATTTACCTACGCGACCATACCAACCTGCTATCCTCAAAACAACAGGCACAGCAGCAATCACCGTTCAGGGTTTTTGAGACGGAAGGCTATAAGATACTGGTTGGCAAAAGCTCGCAGAACAACGATGAGCTAACGCAGCGCCATACTTATAAAGAAGACATGTGGCTGCATGCCAAAGACGTGTCGGGTTCGCATGTGGTCATCAAGCACCAGGCTGGCAAAACTATACCAACTACGGTACTGGAGAAAGCCGCGCAACTGGCAGCCTGGTACTCAAAACGAAAACAGGATTCGCTTTGCCCGGTTATCTACACGCCAAAAAAATGGGTTCGGAAAGCAAAGGGAGCTCCGGCAGGTTCGGTTATAGTTGAGCGCGAAAAAATATTACTGGTTAAGCCTGAAAATCCTTTTGAGAAAAGAAAATAGCCGTAACTCGTTAAAGCTACGGCTATCGTAAAGTGCGCGCGGGGAGATTCGAACTCCCACACCCGAAGGCACCACCCCCTCAAGATGGCGTGTCTACCAATTTCACCACGTGCGCAGGTAAAAGGTGGATGCAAAAGTAAACACCTGATATCATATATGCAAATCCCATTTTAAGATAAATCAGCCGCTATTCTGCTCATTATTTCTAATCGCTCAGCGCTAACATCAAAAGCCAATTTTATAGTTTAAATCCAATTTAAACACCTCCTACCCTACTCTTTCCTAATGCTTTTTTAAAACATCTAACTAAAGTCCGTTTTTTAGAACTATTTTGTTCAGAACGGTTGTTGCAAATCAAGCACGCAGTTTATCAGGGCGTTTCAAAAACAAAGTCCGGCAGCTATAGTTTTAATGTTAGGACTTTTCAGGGGTAGTACGTAACTTTAAAGCGGAACCACCTTTACGGATCTTCGGAGTAGCACAAAGGTAAAAGTACAAAAGAACATATGAGTATAGCGATAAAAGGATTAACTAAAGCATTTGGCAAGAAGCAAGTGCTGCAGGAACTGGACCTGACGATAGAAAGCGGTCAATGCTATTGTTTGTTAGGCAAGAATGGAGTTGGTAAAAGTACTTTCCTGAATGCTATACTCGACCTGATACAGCCGGACAAAGGCTCTGTTGAACTATACGGAAAGGGGTATAATGACAACCACTTAGAAGTAAAACAAAACCTGGGCGCCCTGTGCGAAGATAATCCGCTGATTGAAGAATTTACCGGTCTGGAGTATCTGAACTTTGTATCTAAACTATACAACCTGCCCACTGCCGAAGCTGCCGAGCGCATCAAAAGCCTGACAAATTACTTTTTCACTGACCAGGAGTCGCTGCATAAGAACATTGCGGGGTACTCTACCGGCATGAAAAAGAAGATAGGTATTGTGGCAGCCATACTACACAAACCACAGGTACTGATACTGGATGAACCATTTACCGGCCTGGACCCAATAGCGGCGCAGTTGCTGGTAAAACTGATTCGCAGTTACTCTACCCCAAACCGCGTGGTGCTTATCTCGTCGCATGACCTGAACTATGTAGAGCGCATTGCCACACACATCGGCGTATTGAATGATGGCCAATTGATGTACAACGGATCGCTGCAGGAGTTTACCATGAATGGCGAAAACCTGATAGACCAAGCCCTGTTCCAGTTGCTTACCCCGCACCACCAGACCGCCGAAGCCGACTTCGAGTGGATGCTCAATTAAGTTAGAAAGTTTGGAAGTTAGAAAGTTAAAAAGGGTTTCTCTTTTAACTCCTAACTCTTAACTCAAAACTCTTAACTATAGATAATGGATTTAATACTGTTCTCGCTTCGGGCAAGGCTTAACGGATTTTTCAGACAGAATAAACTACAGCGTGTGCTGCTACTGGGCGGTGGCATTGTGTTGTCGGGTTTCTATGGCTGGCTTTTTTCGTATTTGCTGGAACAGGCTCAGAATGGTGGCGACACAAGCGTTACCGAAGTAATCCGTTATATAAACCTGTTTGTGCTGGGCATTACCATTATCCGTGGCTTTTTCCCGGCCTACGTTCCCAAACTGGACCTGATCCCGAGGCTTTACCCTATAAAGCCTCTTAAGCGTTTCTGGGTTGAGTTGCCTGTTGAGCTGTTCTCACCTTTCAACTTTGTGCTGGTTAATTTCCTGTTTTTGCTGTTCATACTATCGCCGAGCTACACATTTATGTATTTGCTGCAGACGATTATGGTGATGTTAACGGCACATATTACCAAACGGTCGTTGCAGGTGCTGGTAGAGCGTAAAATGCGCTGGCTGCACCTTAACTTTATTTCGGGGGCTGTGCTGGGGGCTGCTTTTGTGGCGCTGCAGGCCCGGCTACCAATGTATAACCCTGCGCAAGGCTGGATGGAGCTGGTCGTGCATTTAGCATCTCTAGGGGCATTTCTGGGGGCAAATTATTTCCTGGAGCTGGCTGCCATGGAGCCTAAGCGCAAGGTGGTAAACTATAGCCATAACAAACACCGCAGCCTTAGCTGGCGGTTGTTCAAAAACTCGAAGCAGGCCCGCCAATTGTTGTTATTTGGTCTAGGATTAAAACTGATCATACTGGCTGCTGATGCTGCTGTTTTTACAACCAAGGGTATACACATCTACGACAAGAACTTAACGATCTGGATCTTCTTTGGCCCCGCCATTATCTATAGTTATGTTTTTAATAATGTGTGGGGCTTTTACAAAAACCTTTGGTTAACGGTAGAGCGCACAACTGCCAGCGCCAAAGATTTCTTTAAATCCAGCCTTATTCCGTTGCGCGTACCGTTGCTGATAGATGCATTCCTGCTGGCTGCCTATATCGCTTTCTTTAACCATGATGATGCCGTTTTCCTGGTATTGATGTACGCTGCTTCGGTGCTGGTACTTACACCGCTTGGCATACTGGCTTCGTTTGTGAGCCCTAAGGTGGTTAAAGGCAGCATGATGAGCTTCAGTGCGAAAACATCATACCTGTATAACATGTTGTCGTTGCTGCTGGTAGGCTTGCTGTTATTGCCTTTGCTGCATCCCTTGCTATACATATTATATCCTGTTCTGATAGCTGTATCTGTGTTTGCTATGGTAGCTGTGCTCCGGGAGAGCCGCAGGTATAAGTATGACCTTTTCGGAAAGCTGTTTAAAGTTGAAGCCTAACTATAAACTATAGAAAGAGTGCCTCTGCAGAAATAGCAGGGGCTCTTTTTGTTTATGGCAATCTGCCTACAAACTATAGCTTTACTCAAACTATAGTTGGCAAATCATTCTGCGCTTCCATCCTGAAAATCTTACTTATCTTTGCAACTATAGCCAGAGCATAAAATTAAGATGAAAGATAAAGTAGTATTGATTACCGGTGGTACTTCGGGTATTGGTAAGGCATGTGCTTTTGCCTTTGGTAAGGCCGGTGCAAAAGTAGCCGTATCGGGCCGAAACCAACAGAACCTGGACCAGACAAGCCAGGAACTAAGCGCAGCCGGAATTGAGAATGTAGCTATTAACGCTGATGTGAGCAAAGAGGCAGACTGCCAGCGCATGGTGCAGGAAACGATAGATCGCTTTGGCAAACTGGATGTCTTGATCAATAATGCCGGTATCTCGATGCGTGCACTGTTCCAGGACCTTGACCTGGATGTGATCCGTAAAGTGATGGATATTAACTTCTGGGGTACGGTTTATACTACCAAGTTTGCGCTGCCTTATATTATGGCTGCTAAAGGCTCAGTTATCGGGATATCATCTATAGCTGGTTATCGTGGTTTACCTGCCCGCACAGGTTATTCGGCATCTAAATTTGCCATGCATGGCTTCCTGGAAACACTTCGGACTGAAATGCTGCACAAGGGAGTTCATGTACTCATCGCCTGTCCTGGGTTTACAGCATCTAACATCCGCAATACAGCTTTAGCAGCAAATGGCCAGCAGCAGGGCGAATCGCCACGCGACGAAGGGAATATGATGACGGCTGAAGAAGTAGCAGACCAGATCCTGAAAGCAACTATAAAACGCAAACGCGACCTTGTAATGACGTTCCAGGGTAAACTGACCGTGTTCCTTAACAAGTGGTTTCCGGGCCTTACAGACAAGCTGGTTTACAATGTAATGGCCAAAGAAAAAGATTCGCCGCTTAAGTAGGTTCTGACAACAGACAGTATGACAAAGGACAAAGGATTTCAATTTATTGTAAGTCTTTTGTCCTTTGTCTTTTGAATCCTTTGTCAGGAAATCAAGGCAATTTCAGCAGGTTGTTCTTACGGATATAGGCTGTTTCGCCTTTCCATTTTATCTCGTACCAGATATCCTGCTCGCCTGTTACCGGCACTTTGTGGCCCTGCGAAACAGTTGCTATCCAGTTTGCCCCTGCCGATGGTGCCGACATAATAGCTACCTGGTCGTTTTTAATGATCGCGCCGCGCCCCAAATTCAGGAAATTGATATAATAGAGGATAAACAGTAGGTATAGAACAAAGCCAGTCTTAAACGTACCGGTAAACTTGTGCCCTTTCCGCCAGCTCACTACCATAACTGTTACGGTTACCACAGCAGCCAGCAGCATAAGCTCCAATATCCGCATATAGTATTTGTTGAACTGGGTCTTAAAGAACTGCAGGTCGTTGTACTCATAGCCGCTCAGGCGGTGTGTATGCGCCAGCTCCTCCATCTTTTTAAGTACCGATCTGCTTGGTTGTTTGGTGTAGAACAGGTGCAGGTAATACATGGCGCCCGTATAATCGCGCAGGCCTTCCTTAATATATGCCATCTTCAGCAACATTTGTGGAGAGTAATGTTGCTCTTTATTCAGAATTTGCTCGTATAAAGTTAGCGCTTCGGTGTAATGCTGTTGCTGAAACAAAGAATCTGCTTTGGAGTACGCAATTTTATGTTCCTGACTATAAGCCGGTTTTAAAAACGAGAGCAAAAAAACGACTGAAAAGAGAGATATTTTGAAACAAAGATTTTGCATTTAACCAGATTGCTGTTACTTTTGCATCGCAATTAAGGGTAACGCCCTTAGCAATGCAAGTTAATAAAAAGATTCTGTAGCTCAGCTGGTAGAGCAATACACTTTTAATGTATGGGTCCTGGGTTCGAATCCCAGCGGGATCACTAAAATGCGAGAGCCTTTTCAGAACGAAAAGGCTTTTCGTTTCTAATACATCAGCAGGATGTGTTAAAATAAAAATATAGAATTTAGTTTGATATTCTGAACTAACATTTTAATTTTGCACTCCCATTTAAGGGAAAACAAGTAGTACCGATTCTGTAGCTCAGCTGGTAGAGCAATACACTTTTAATGTATGGGTCCTGGGTTCGAATCCCAGCGGGATCACAAGATAAAAAGCCACTCCGAAACGAGTGGCTTTTTTGTTTTTGTTACCTCACCCCAGCCCTCTTCTTAAAACAGGAGAGGGAGTTTTGCTACTAATGCTCATCATTTTGTCATCTCGAACAGCGTGAGAGATCTTGTACAGTTTAACATCCCCCTTCGCCCCCTTCAAAGGGGGACTCTTAGCCTTTGCTACAGTTGAAGCTATAGTATATTATAGTTACAGCCTGTCGAGCGAACAGGTCGCGACCTGTCCCTACGGAACTATAGCCACGATAAAACTCGAAGCTTATCGGTTCTAACTATAGACGAACTGTAACTATGAGAAAGATCGCAGTCTTTGGGTTGAGCGCCTTTGATTTGTTGCGGTGCCTTTAGGCAACCTGAGGTACGAAGGTAGCTTCAAATCAGCAGCGCGATGCCCTAAGACGAGGCCTCCCGGCCGTGAGGGCACCAAGGCTGATTTGAAACTATAGGTTTGTAGAGCTCCCAGGATTGGAAGTGGTTTGAAAGGATAGCTTAGTTCAAAAAGTAGAGTTTCAAACTATAGAACTCAGATTTCTCCTTGCGTCGAAATGACGAAAGAGAAACTATAGGAAACATAAGATCCCTCGGCTGACGCTCGGGATGACGAAAGGGAAACTATAGCCTGACTCTGGTAAGAGCTCCGTACGCTGTTAAGTCTTTCAATAACTCCCATTATACTTCCTAACAAACCACTCGACAGTTATCAAAAACAACAATACAAAAAACAGCCACTTCATATCAACAACATCCCGGATATCTTCAGTACTATCAATAACGGGCTTATGGTTGGCTTTAAGGATATCCTGCTCCAGTTGATCCAGGGTGTTAGGGAAGTACAGAGTTGAATTGGTGTTGCTGGCAAGTTGGTACAGCAGGTTATGATCGGCTACCGCATGTAGGGCTTCCAATTGCAGTTCTTCTACTATAAACTCACCCTTATCCTGTTGAAGGGAACCGTTGATGCGTGCTGATGCCGTGTAGGTATAGCGTCCGCCGGGCAAGGAGCCAATATTTACACCTGTCTGGTTCTCACCGTTAGCAAACGTAAACGATCTTATCTGCCCTGTTTCGTCTGTGATCTTTAAGGTAATGTTCTGCCCGTAAATAGGCTCCAGTGCTTCGTTATAGGCTTCGGCTTCAAAACTGATCTCGTCGTTGCTGGTGTAATCGTTCTGGGCAGGATAAACATTCAGGCGTTTTTTGTTGCGTGGCGCACTTAGTAGCTGCACAAGATTTGTTATGAGTTTATCATAAACAACAGGATTTTGATTGTTAGCCGCTTCGGAAATGCGCCACTGCCATGTTCCGGAGGCAAGCAGCGTTGCGTTGCGGGTGTTACCAGCTGTTTGTACCGTTAGTAGTGGCTTAGTGGTTTTTACCCTGCCAACCTGCTGGTATAGTACAGTCTCGGTGTTTGGCGCTACCTGGTATTCTCCGAAAGGCACTGATGCAGGTGGGTATTGCTGAAGCCGCTCTGTTGCTTCATCGGCTACTTTAAATGTGCTGAAATTAGGGTTTATGGCGGTAGTTACTTCGTCGGCCTGCCCTGTTGTATTCACGCGCACCCCTGCATTTAGTTTATTAAAATCCTGAATGTCGCTTTGCGGGCCAAGTATATAGAGACTCGGAATATTTTTCTGGCGGACTAAACTCAACGCTGCATCACCACCGGCTGTTCTGCCCGGCAACTGGTGAAGAATGGCTACATCATAATCCAGCTGTTTAAGCGAGGTTAAGCCCGGAATAAACAGTTCGGTTTCGTAATTCTCGTTGGTTTCGATGGCAGCACGCAGGGCATTTATATCCGGGTGTGGGGCGGCGGCGGCGATCAGAATTTTAATTTTGCCTTTTACAACATCTATGTAAGCATGCTTGGTATTGTTGATAGCCGTAAACTCGCCTTGCTGCGGCATTACTTCCACTTCGTAGTGGCGTTTGCCCAAACCACCTGCCATTACCTGGAACGGCACCTGCTGCACAGCCTGCCCCTGCTTTAAAACTATAGTTTTACTATCTATCGGTTTTCCATTCTCTTTTAAGGTAACAGCTACTGTTCTGCCACCAAAACCACGGTGTTCCAACTCCGCTTCCAGCGGAAAACGATTGCCACTATAAGTTACTTTGTTATAACGCAACGACGCCAGCACAATATCTTTTTTTGGAACCGTATCGCCGACGGCCACCGGGTAAATGCTATAATTATAGTTAGCGTAAGTTGGCGAGATTCCCTGGTTTACGATACCGTCTGAGAGCAGCACGACACCTGCCAGGTTCTGGTTACTATAATCGTTGCGGATGTTTTGTAAAAGCTGGCTCAGGTTAGTTGCCGGCGATGCGAACTGTAGTTGCTCCAGTGTTTCGGGTTTGGTCGTGTCGCTTAGGGTTCTTATCTCTGTTTCGTAGCCGGCATCCTTTAGCTTGGTAACTATAGTTTGTAACCTTGCCTGTACCTGGCTTAACTGCACCGAATCAGAAAACAGCTTCACCGACTGCGAATTATCCATCGCGAAAACTATAGTTGGTTTTATAGTTGTGTTGGAGATATACCGCACCATCGGCCCCAGCAGTAGAAAGCACAGGAAACTAACCACCAGAAACCGTAGTGCCGCCAGACTATAGTTTATACTCTTCGGCCACGGCGAACGCTTACTATAAAGCAGCCACGCATAAAGCCCACCAACTGCCAGGCAGGCTAGTATAAGCCACGGCGAATACGTTGTTATCAGTCGGAAACTGTTCAAATTAATTACGAATTAATAATTCCGGATTACGATTGGTGATCTTTGAAATTAAAGATAAACGAAAAAGACCAATGCTACTAACGTAAACGTTACCGCATTGGTCTTCATATAGTTTTACGAAGTATAAATTTAATTCATAATTCGCAATTCATCATTTCTAAATTAGGTCAGCATACCGCCATCAACCTGCAACACCTGGCCCGTAATGTAAGATGATTGGTCAGAAGCCAGGAATACAGCGCAGTTCGCCACGTCTTCCGGAGTACCGCCACGCTTCAACGGAATTGCCTTTCTCCACTCGTCTACTACTTTCTGATCCAGCTCGCCGGTCATTTCAGTTTCGATAAAGCCAGGAGCAATAGCGTTGCAACGGATATTGCGCGAACCCAGCTCCAGCGCAACCGACTTGGTAAAGCCAATGCTACCGGCTTTAGAAGCCGCATAGTTTGCCTGGCCTGCATTGCCTTTTATACCTACCACCGATGTAATGTTGATGATAGAACCATACTTAGCACGCATCATGTGCTTGGTAGCGCCTTTGGTCAGGTTGAAAACAGATTTTAGGTTGGTGTTGATCACGGCATCCCACTGGTCTTCGGTCATGCGCATCAGCAAACCGTCGCGGGTAATGCCGGCGTTGTTTACCAGGATGTCGATCTTGCCGAACTCAGCAACCACATCTTCGATCAGCTTATCAGCCTGCGCGATGTCGGACGCATCGGAGCGGTAGCCTTTCGCTTTCCCGCCATTGGCAGTAAGTTCCTTCTCCAGGGCCTGTCCTTTTTCAACACTTGATAAGTAGGTAAATGCTACCTGCGCGCCTTCTTCCACAAACTTCTGTGCAATGGCACGACCTATTCCTTTGGATGCCCCGGTTACCAGAGCTACTTTTCCTTCTAATGCTTTCATAAGCACCAAAGTTATAAAAGATTTTTTAAAGCAATAATGCTCTTGTTACCTACAACTGAAAAACAACTATAAATACCTGAACTATAGCTACATAGCAAAACAACTACATAAGCATAGTACAATCAGGCTTTACAGTAAGTGCAACACAAGTGCTATATCAAGCTATTCAAAAATCATCCTAACTAATTTATAATCTGATTATTGTGCGGCAAACAATTTTTATTTCTATTGTTTAAGCCATATTTTCGTGTCGATTTTTCAACAAAAGGCCACAGTAATGTTCAAACGTAGTGTCGGATTAGCTCTGCTGATAGCTATATCCCTGCTCGTGTTTTTCACGGTAGTACAAAACCTGACTTTCGAAAAAGCCAGTGCTCACAGTAAACCAAATCCGGTAGCTCCTGCTCCAAAACCCGAAGTAAAAGCTCCGGCTCCTATCGTTTACGGCATCCCAACCGACTCCCTGGAGATAGTAGAATCCAAAGTAGAGCGTGGCGAAAATCTATCGGAAATACTCGACAACTATAACATTTCACTGACCACCATTTCGGAACTGGCCAAAAAATCGAAGCCCGTATTTAATGTGCGCCGCATCAGCGCCAACCGTAACTATACCATTCTGCACCTGCCCGACTCCGGTAAAACCGCCCAGTATTTTATTTATGAGCCCAGCGAAACCGAATATGTGATCTATGACCTGCGCAAGGAATTGAATGTAACGTTGGAAAAACGCAGGATTGATACTGTAGAAAGAGCAATTGCGGGTATCATCCAGAACTCACTGTTTGTAGCATTAACCGAAGCGGGTGGCTCAGCGCAACTCGTAAACCACTTCGCCGATATCTACGCCTGGCGCCTGGATCTGAACCGCCTTCAGCCCGGAGATAAGTTTAAACTTATCTATGACGAGCATGTGGTAAATGGCAAAACGATCGGTTTCGGCAAGATTAAGTCAGCATATTTTGAGCACGAAGGCAAAGAGCTGTACGCTATCCGGTTTGAACAGGGCAAAAGCGCCGGCTACTACGACCAGGACGGCAAAAGCCTGAAAAGAGCTTTCCTGCGTGAACCGCTGGAATACAGCCGTGTAAGCTCCCGTTTCTCTAAAAACCGTTTCCACCCGGTACAAAAGCGCTACAAACCACACCTGGGTACCGACTTTGCAGCTCGCTCTGGCACACCTATCCGTACTGTTGGCGATGGCGTAGTTTTAGAAGCAAAGTATACCCGTGGCAATGGCTATTATGTAAAAATCAAGCACAACAAAACCTACACTACCCAATACCTGCACATGTCCAGGTTCGCGAAGGGTATGCGCCCCGGCAAACGCGTAAAGCAAGGACAAACTATAGGTTATGTAGGCAGCACAGGCCTTGCAACTGGTCCGCACCTTTGCTATCGCTTCTGGAAAAACGGCCGCCAGGTAGATGCGCTCAGAGTAAAACTACCGTCTGCTGACCCGGTCAAGAAAAGCAATCTGGATGAGTTTGAGCAGTTGAAAGATGCAACTATAAACCAGATGCAGGCTATCAATTTCGACGGCAAACAGCAACAACAACTTTTGGCATCAGACAGACAGGAACCACAAAAAGGAGCATAATTTTAACTATAGTGAAACATGGTTCAGGGAGAGCGCAGCTTATAGTTGCGCTTTTTCTGTTTTAACTCACACTCTTATCAAAGCAAAAGAAGCATTATTTATAGCGCGAGAGTCTTCGCCCGTGACGAACTATAGTTGGGTGTAATGCCCAGTTGAGTTACAAACGTAATATTATAGTAAGGCACGAGTTGCAAACCCGCGCCAGCAATTTTGAAATGAGACAACTCCTAAAGGCAACGCACATTTCTTCCACTTATATTTCGTAATTTTGCAGCCATTCAATTTAAGATAGAACTATGAGCGAACTAACTCCACTAAGCGAAGTAGGCGAGTTTGGACTGATCAGACGCATAAAAGAGAAAGTGGTGCTACAGCACATATCAACTATAAAAGGCATTGGCGATGATGCTGCTGTACTGGAGCCGGAAGAAAAACAACTGGTCGTAACCAGCGATATGCTGTTGGAAGGTGTACATTTCGACCTTACCTTCTGCCCGCTTAAGCATTTAGGTTATAAAGCCGTAGCTGTAAATGTATCAGACATTGCTGCCATGAACGCGAAGCCGACCCAGATTACGGTGAACATTGCTGTTGGTGCCCGCTACACTGTGGAAGCTATTGACGAACTATACGAAGGTATAAGACTAGCCTGCGAGAACTATAAAGTGGACCTGGTTGGTGGCGATACCACATCATCGAGAGCAGGTTTAGTGATAAGCATAACAGCAATTGGCGAAGTAGCAAAAGGGGAAGCCGCCTTGCGCAGCGGCGCCAAAGTAAACGACCTGATCTGCCTTACCGGTGATATTGGAGCTGCTTATATGGGCTTACAAGTTTTGGAGCGTGAGAAACAGGCATTTATGGCCGACCCGGAAATGCAACCGCAACTGGATAAGTATGAATACATTGTTGGCCGTCAGCTGAAACCGGAAGCGCGAATGGATGTGATACATGAGTTAAAAGAGTTTGGCATAAAGCCAACTTCAATGATCGATGTGTCGGATGGGTTGGCTTCTGAGCTGATGCATATCTGTTCGCAGTCGGGTGTGGGGGCAACTATTTACCGCGAAAACCTGCCAGCCGACAACCAGATGCTGGAAGCTGCTATGGAATTTAACCTAGACCCCGTTATGTGTATGCTGAATGGTGGCGAAGATTACGAATTACTTTTCACAGTTCCGTTAGAAGATTACGAGAAATTAAAGAACCTTCCGGATGTAAGCCTGATCGGTAAGATTACAGAAGCCAGCGATGGTGTAAACTTAGCCAACAAACACGGCCAGGCCTTCCCGCTAAAAGCCCAGGGCTGGACGCATTTTTAAGGTTTGATCTAAAGTTTTAGAAGAAAGGAGAAGCTGTAGTGGCTTCTCCTTTTTCAATTTCCTTTCACAAAAACCTTAATCCTCCGGATACGGGATAAAAACGAAATTCTGAAACTCCCCGTCTACTACAAACAGGCAACAGAATTCATCAGGGTCTTTATAAGCTGCTTTAAAGTCTTCTACCCTATCCTCCAACACCAGCTGGCGCTGCATAAAATCTTCGAGGTACGATGCATTAATATTCCACTCCAGCGCCATTTCCTCTTTAGCCAGAAAGTTGGAGCCAACCGGCACCTGCGTTCTGCTGAACACAAAGATGGGGTACTTGGAGATATCGCGTTTGCGCACTTGATAAGAGGCTTCGCGCAGGGTTTCGGCCACCACTACAAAATCCTTCGAGATGGTGCCCAGGTATTTACCGTTTAATTCCGGATCGTTTTCCATGGTTGCTTCTTATTTTGCAGTTAGTAAAACTATATTTTCAACGTGGTGCGTCTGCGGGAACATATCCACGGGCTGCACACGTGTTACATCATATTTATCAGATAACAGTTCCAGGTCACGGGCCTGCGTAGCCGGGTTACAGCTTACATAAACGATACGGTCAGCGTGCACCTGCAGCAGTTTCTCTATCACATCGGGGTGCATGCCCGCACGTGGCGGGTCGGTTATCACTACTTCCGGTCTTCCGTGACGGGCAATCAGCTCATCCGACAAAATATCTTTCATATCGCCGGCATAAAAAGTAGTGTTGGTGATGTTGTTAAGACCGGAGTTGATTTTGGCATCCTCAATAGCGCTTGGCACATACTCAATGCCAATTACTTCGCGGGCCTGGCGGGCTACAAAGTTGGCTATAGTTCCGGCACCGGTATAAAGGTCGTATACCAGTTCGTTTCCTGTTAAGCCAGCAAACTCGCGGGTCAGGCGGTATAATTCGTAGGCCTGGTCGGCGTTGGTCTGGTAAAACGACTTTGGCCCCACCTGGAAACGGATATCCTCCATCTGCTCATAAATATAAGGTTGCCCTATGTAGCAGATCACTTCCTGATCGTGGAAAGTATCGTTCATTTTAGGATTCACCACATACTGCAGCGACGTTATCTCCGGAAACTTCGCATACAGGTCATCCAGAATACCATGTATAGCTTCCTGGTCATCATACTTAACCAATAAGATTACCATCAGGTCGCCGGTGTTGGCTGTACGCACGATGAGGTTACGAAGGAAGCCTGTCTGTTTTACTGCATCATAATACTCATATCCTTTAGCGCGAGTATAATCGCGCACTGCCAGGCGAATAGCATTAGACGGATCTGGTTGCAGGTAACAGTGCTGAATGTCCAGAATCTTATCAAATCGGCCCGGCATATGGAAACCTAGCGCATTACGGTCGTAGTCAAGGCCAGACTGTATCTGCTCATTGGTCAACCAGCCGAAGCTTGAGAACGTGAACTCCAGTTTGTTGCGGTAAAATTTATCCTGCTTAGAACCAAGGATCGGATCGAATGCCGGTAGCACAACTTTCCCGATACGCTCCAGGTTATCTTTAACCTGTTTTTCTTTATAGAATAGCTGGGTGTCGTAACTGATGTGCTGCCATTTGCAACCGCCGCAAATGCCAAAATGCTCGCAAAACGGCTGCACGCGTAACTCAGAATACTCTCTGAATTGCACTGGCACGGCTTCCATAAAGCTTTTCTTCTTTTTGGTAACGCGCAGGTCCACTACGTCGCCGGGAGCTACACCGCCTACAAAAATAACCATGTTGTTATGGCGCGCAAGGCATTTGCCTTCGGCCACCATCTCCTCTATCCGTATATTTTCGAGTATCTCGAATGTCTTTTTTTTCTGCTTTCTCACGATGCTGCAAAATTAGCTAATTTTTATGATTTAGCTTTTGGATTCTCAAAACCAATGTGATTCAGTTACACCCTACCCCAACTATAAAGCAAAACAGACAGCCACGTTAGCAGCTGTCTGTTTTGCTTTGAGACTATAACCTTATTTTAATATGCTTCCAGTAAGAAGGCAATATCATCAGACGGAGCAAACTCCATCGGTTTCTGGCCTTGCAGGAAAATTCTTGCTGTTAAGGGACCTAATAACTGAATTTTATCGCTTTCTACGCGCAACATGCTGCCTTCGCGCAAACCGACTACCGGCTGACGGTTATGGCCATGAAATTCCAGGATCCGGGTTTCACGGCTTTCGCCCATGTGTGTCGAATCTGGTATTGGGTCCAGGTAATGTGGGTTGATGTTGAAAGGCACCAGTTCCAGGGCGTCAAGTGTTTTAGGGTGCACGATCGGCATATCATTGGTAGTGCCTATAGTTTTACCAGCTACGTTTGTGCCGGCACTGGTTCCTATGTAAGGCATTCCTTTACGAACACGCTCTTTCAGGGGCTCTACCAGTTTGTTCGCATATAGTTGCTTCAATAGCAGGAATGTATTGCCGCCACCTATAAACACAGCTTCTGCTTCGTTCACAGCTTTTACCGGGTTATCATATTCATGTACACCGGTTACACTTATCCCCCACTTTTCAAAAGTTTCGCGGGCCTTGGCTGTGTAGTCTTTATGCGAAATGCCATTCGGGCGTGCGTAAGGAACGAACAGGATGCTGCTCTTCCCTTTCAGTAACTCTTTTATTTCTGTTTCGGCATGCTCCAGGTAACCGGTGCCATGCGTAGTTGATGTGCTGATCAATAGTAAATTTCTGCTCATACTTCAAAAATATAGAATTTGAATGAGCTATAGTATAGTTACCCTGATTTTTGATTGATTGCTGAAGGTTGAATTGTTTAATGGCTGGATCGGCTAAAGTATAATACGCAAGGTATTGCTTCTCTACAATTAATAACTTATAAACTTTCTAACCTTCTAACTTTCAAACTTTTTAACTCCCAAACTACTTCACTCCTTCTCTTTATTGATAGAGAGCTTCAGTTTTATAGTTTCGGCATAGGGGTCTAGGGCGTGATAAGTGGTGAGGGCGCGTACCAGGCCAATGCTTCTAAGGTCGTAAAAAAACCATAGTTCCACGTAAAAATCGTAAAGCCAGTACAGGTCTATTTTACACCATCCTCTGATGCGGTGATGCAGGTAATGCCCTTCGGTGAGGGCTATTTCTGCCTGCAGGTGCGGGGGCAACTCATTGAATTCTTCGGGGCTGATCATAACTCAAACCGGATACTACACAAACCAACTGAAATAAAAAAAAGGCTGCTCATGGCAGCCTTTCTCATTAACGTAAATAGTTACTGAAAGATTTTAATTCAGAAATAAAGTATACAGCTCGAAGCGGTGAGAAGCAAAGCTCCAGTGCGACGAAGAAGGATGTATCTCAACACCATCTTCATCCATTAATGTGATCGCAAAACCATCGCCCTGGTTCATGGGCTCTGTAAAGTGCTTCACCGGATATATTTTGCCTTCTTCCACCCACTCTTCCGGCTCAAATGCCGGCATCGATGCATCTATACATTTGGCATAAACTGCCATATAGCTCGGAGGTACAAATAAGTTAACCATGTTGTTCTAACTTCAATATCAGAAAAATAATTCCGCCGCTACACCATGGCAGGTGCGGCAGCTACAAACAAAATTACAAAAAGCGTGCCTGTATACTTAACTCAAACCGGTGCAATTAATTGCCTGCTAAAGTGGCCGGATTTCATAGTTACAGCATCATTTGTGGCAGGTATATACTTTTTGTAATGGTAATATAAATCATAAACTGATACAATGCAACCCTGCAGGCTACCTCCTCATAATTATAATTGCCTTGCTTTTATAGTTGCTGTTAAGTATATTCATATGATAATAAACTGATTATCAGCCTCCTTTTACTTTTCACAAATTTAGTTTTATAGTTGCCAGCCACTTTAGACGGAGGTGCGTAGTTAACTATTGCTGTACTTATAGTTACCCTATTACTTTACTACTAAAACCTATGGAAACCAATGAAATGAATAACCGGTACAAGCACACTTTTCCGGTAGCGCCTGGTGTTTGGGGCATGAAGACTGTTTTCGTGAATCTGTATTTTGTAACCGAGCAAGACGGCAACTGGACCCTGATCGACACCGGTGTTTATGGCTCTGCCAGTAAAATAAAAGCGGCAGCCGAAGAACTTTTCGGACAAAACACCGCTCCAAGGTCTATTCTGCTCACTCACGGACATTTTGACCATATTGGCGCTGTAAAAGAACTGGCCAGCGAATGGGAAGTGCCTGTTTACGCACACCCACTAGAGCTTCCTTACCTGACCGGCCGGTCGAGCTACCCGCCACCAGATTCCAGTGTTGGCGGCGGCGGTATGGCGTATATGTCGTTCCTGTACCCTAAAAAGCCTATTAACATTACTAACCATATAGAACTGTTGCCCCAGGACGGATCTGTGCCAGGCCTATCGGACTGGAAGTGGTTGCACACGCCGGGGCATACAGCTGGTCACGTTTCTTTTTACAGGGAAAGCGACAGGGTATTGATTGCCGGCGATGCCTTTATAACACGGCACGGCGAATCGATGACGGCAGTAATGACGCAGAAAAAGCATGTTTACGGTCCTCCTAAATACTATACAACCAACTGGGCCGACGCCCACCACTCCGTCGAAAAACTGGCAAACCTAAGCCCTGCAGTAGCAGCAACAGGCCACGGCATGCCGATGCGCGGACCAAAACTGCAATGGCAACTCGAAGAACTGGTGCGCGAATTCTGGCAGACTGCTGTGCCTGAGCGTGGGCGTTATGTGCAGGAGCCAGCTATAACCGACGAAATGGGTGTGGTATCGGTGCCGCCTGCGGTAAGCAACCCGGCAAATAAAGTGTTGCTGGCAGCTGGCTTGGTTACACTTGCAGGAGCAGCAATACTAACTTTGCGTAACCGGAATGGTAAAAAAAAAGCGGAGAAGATCTATACTTCCGAACGGCCATTTTCTCATAACAGGCCATTAACAGATACCCCGGCAACTATAGACCCTGACTACGACGATCCGCAGGCACATACCAATAATTATCCTTAACAAAAAGGCCGGTAGTTTTGAGCTACCGGCCTTTTTGTTTTTATACATTCCTTTTTAAGATTTGCCTCTGCCAGAACCGCTTTTCTTGCCACCGCCATCTTGTTTATTTACGGTAGCCCAGGCTCTTTTTTCGGCTTCTTTATCGCTTACACCACGCTTCTCATAGCTTTCCTCAATATGCTGCGCCTGGCGCTTCTGCTTATCAGTGTAGGCTGATTTATCTCCTTGTGCCATAATCTATCTGGTTTAATGATACATATGTTACAACCCGAAGGCTACCTATTATGTACGAAACCAGCTTATAAACGGTACAAATTTTAAGAAACCAACTATAAGGCAGAAACTATAGTTATACTTTAAAGATGACTTTAAACGTAGATCCCTTTCCTTCCTCGCTCTGCACCTCTATTTCGTCGCCGTTGTTTTCAAGCATTCTTTTTACAATGTACAGGCCAAGTCCGGAGCCCTCTACATGGGTATGCATCCGCCTGTACATCTGAAACACCTTCTGTCGTTGCGACTCGCTCATGCCCAGGCCGTTATCAGACACACTAAGTACCAGTTGGTCAGGTGTAGGCTTTTCCAGTTTCAGGGTTATTACGGGTACCCGCCCCGGCGATGCGTATTTTATGGCATTAGAAAGCAGGTTATATAAAATGCTGCGCAGGTTATTTTTAGGATATTTAGATAAACTATAGTCTTTCAGGTCTGAAATGATGCGGGCATTACTTTTAGAAATAGCAAACTCCAGGTCTTCTTTTACTTCTTCAAAAAGCTCGGCCAGTATTACAGCTTCTTTTCCGGCACTTGCGTCCTGCAGCCTGGCTATATCAGTCAGGTCGTTTATTACGTTCTTTAACCTGCTGATAGAAGAGGATATCCGGTTAAGTATCTCTTCGTGTTTGTTTTCCTCCAGGTCTTCTTTCAGTACCTCTACCAGGCCTTCGAGGTTAATAACAGGAGCTTTTAAATCGTGAGAGGCGGTGTAAACGAAATTATCCAGGTCGGTATTGATGCGGAGCAGCTCTTGGTTTTTCAGCATCAGCTCTTCGTTCTTACGGCGCTCCGAAAGGTCCCGGGTTACTTTTGAAAAACCGATATGCTTCCCCTGCTTGTTGTAAACAGCAGTAATAATCACGTTGGCCCATATCTGTGTGCCGTCTTTTCGTACGCGCCAGCCCTCATCTTCAAATTTACCTTCGGCCAGGGCCTTGGTAAGTTCGAACTGGGGGTAGTTTCTTTCTAAGGCCTCCTGCGGGTAAAAAGTAGAGAAGTGTTTGCCGATGATCTCTTCGGCCTTATAACCCTTGATATGTTCGGCGCCTTTGTTCCATGTTATAATATGCCCTGTTTTATCCAGCATAAAAATAGCATAGTCGCTTACGCCTTCAATAAGCAAACGGTATAGTTCCTCGTTACCGGCGTTACGTTTTTCTTTGGTATTTTCCTGCGGGGCAGGCAAAGGGTCTTGTAATGTACTCATATGTGAGGCAGTACGAGTTTTAATAATAAAGTAAAGCTTAACCTCTAAATTAGGAAGAACTATGCTACGGAACCAACTAAATCTGATCTATTAAATGCAATATTGATCGCAATCTTTACTATACTTTTAGTTTATAGTTTGGTTTTGTAGTAAAGCAAGATAAAGCGTGCTATTTATAGTTATTACCGCATTAAGGTTTCTGCACACCTAAATTAACCTAAACTATAGCGTTACTTCAAATACCATCTCCGTTTTACCGCTTCAACAAAAAAGCCCGATCAATACGACCGGGCTTCTGCGTTACGTTCTATTCCAACTCTAACCTGGACACCACTTGGTTATAACCGGCAAAAACGCCTAGGCCTCCTTCAATGTTGGTGTACATCACATAAGGCTCGGCAAACGGGTTACCACTATTCTCCCCCTGGTTATCCAATGACTGTTGGTACAGGTAATAATTTCTATCGGCCACTACCAGCACGGCATAAATATGGAAGGGCTTATCTATCGACTCATAATTGTACTCGTAGTAAGACAGTTTCTCTGTAGATAATAGGTCATTCTGGGTTTCTGTGTCGGTATGTATGTTACCATCGCCATAGTCCCAATATAGCCCCTCTCTCTGTATGAACTTTTTACCATTAACGGGATCAGTGTAAGTATACTGTTTGTAAGCCAGGGTTCGGTAATAGTTCGTAATCCCAGGTGCATCACGCCAGGTATAGCTTACCGAATACCGGCGAATATCCTTGCCATAGTAATCTTTTTCTATCGTGTAAGGTGCTTGTATCTCCGTTATCTCGATGCCCTCGGTAGCAGGTATAGTGCAGCTTGCTTCGGCATTTCCTGCCGGTGACATTACTTTTAAACTATAAGTTTTACCGGCAGTAATCGGCCATGTACGGGCATCTGCTTCGTATTGTAACCTTTCCGGGTTGTAAGCCAGTGCAACTACCGAAGCTCCATCCGAAATAGTAACTATAGCATCTTTTACTTTCAGCTGCTCATCCGTCATTTTTCTGCCAATGGCAGGTTGCGTTTTTTGTATCTGTACTACAAGCATCGTGTCCTGTGGCGAGATATAAGAAACTATCACCAGTTTAGATTTGCCCTCAAAAGAATCTAAGTTTTCAACAACACTTTCACAGCCGGTTAATCCAACTATAGCGCTCAGTAACAGGAATGATATTATGTATATTATTTTCATATCAGATTAACTCTACAAACTAGAACTTGAAACCATAACTAACTGACGGGATGATCGGGAAAAGGGAAACCTGCTTGAGCTTGGTCTCCGACTCGTTCTCGTTGTAATACTCTTCCTCTATGTAATAGAAAAATGGATTTTTGCGGTTGTAAGCATTGTAAAAACTGATCTCCCAGGTGCGCTCTCCCCACTTCTTCTTTTTATGGAACTGTATACCCACATCCATGCGGTGGTAAGCAGCCATGCGGCTACTGTTGCGCTCACCATAATCAACTATGGTTTTGGTGTAATAGTACGATGACGAATTGAATTTCGAGGGTTTGTTTGGGCCATCTTTGTAGGTACCTACGGGCATGGTAACGGCATTGCCTGTACCATAAACCCAGGTACCAGATAACGTGATATTATCGCGTAGCTCGTAAACTCCAACCAATGAAATATCGTGGCGACGATCGTAGCGGGCATAGAACTTTTTGCCATAGTTAAGCGAGTCGAACTGCAGCTGCGACCAGGATAACGTGTAGCCAGCCCAACCCGAGAAACGACCTACTTTTTTCTGCAACAGGAACTCTAATCCGTAAGACCAGCCCTGCCCTGCCGTAATATTATCTTCCCAGCTTACTTCTTCAGCACTTTCCGGGTCCTCCACAATCAAAAAGCTGGCTCCTTCTTTGTAACCAATAATGTTATCCGATTTTTTATAGTAGCCTTCTATCGTTAGTGCCAGGTCCTTCTCCAGGAAATCTTTGGCAATGCCTACTGCTACCTGCTGTGACCTTTGCGGCGCGAGGCGGTCTGTAGTTGGTACCCAAAGGTCGGTTGGTAGGCCAATACCGGTGTTGCTGATCAGGTGCACATACTGGTTCATGCGGGCATAAGAGGCTTTCACCGCCAGGTCATCGCGCAGGTTATAGGCTGCTGATATGCGTGGTTCGGGCATAAAATAGCTTTTACCCTCTGTAGCAAAATGGCTTAACCGGAAACCGGCATTAAACCTTAGATTCGGAGTCGGCTTATAAGTATCCTCCACGTAAACCGACGACTCCAGGCTGCTGAGCTTTTGTTCACTATTTTTTGCGCCATCCATATCCGAATCTTTTACAACCAGCGCACTTGGCGTAAACATATGGAACGTAGACTGGAAACCAGCTTTAATGGAGTGTTGCGGACTTGGCAGGTAATCTATATCAAACTTAAGCGCGGCATCCTGAATACCTGAAAAGTAGTTCAGTTCATACTGGCTTTCATCATCCTTTTCTTCTGCTGAGATGTTGAATTTGTAGCGGCTGAAAATGAGGGATGTGTTGGCGAAAAGCTGTTCGTTAAAAAGATGATTCCAGCGAAGTGTGCCTGTTGCATTGCCCCAGTTTACGCCACCGTTAGTTTCACTGTCTTCGTTGTCATCTTTGTAATAAAAGCGGTCCTGCCCGAAGTAGCCGCTCAGGTATAGTTTGTTTTTGCGGCCAAAGTCGTAATTCACTTTTGTGTTCAAGTCATAAAAGTAATAGCCTACTTTCTCCTCATTTGGCATAAACGGCCGGGCCAGTACATCGGCATACGTTCTGCGCCCCGAGATCAGGAACGAAGATTTTCCTTGCTTCAACGGTCCTTCCACCATCAGCCTGGATGATATAAGCCCGATGCCACCTTCTCCGTGAATCTCTTCTTTGTTGCCTTCTTTCATGTTAAGCTCTATCACCGAAGACAGCCTGCCGCCATAGCGAGCCGGGAATCCGCCTTTGGTCAGCTCTACACTTTTAAGCGCATCGCCGTTAAACAGCGAGAAGAAACCGAACAGGTGCGAAGCATTGTAAACGGTAGCATCATCCAGTATAATCAGGTTCTGATCCGGGCCGCCGCCGCGCACATAAATTCCGCTGTTGCCTTCGCTGCCTTTCTGCACACCCGGCATTAGCTGCAACACTTTCATTACATCCTTCTCGCCCAGCAGCATCGGTATATTCTTTATCTGCGTAACCGGCACATCGATCTTGCTCATCTCCACCGACCGGCTCACTTTCTCAACACGTTCGGCTACCACTTCCACTTCTTTTAAAGAAGTTTCAATTCGTTGCAGATCGATGTTAAGCTCCAAATTCTGGCGCATTGCTATAGTTCGGACTTCCTGTTTGTAGCCAAGGTAGCCAAAAGCCAGCCGAACGGAATCTGTAGCAGGCAAAGTAAGGGAGTAAAACCCGTAGGTGTTGGTGCTTGTGCTGATAACTGTACCCGGCTGGAAAATACTGACCCCGATAAGTTGCTCGCCGCTGCCTTTTTCGCGCACGTAACCGCTTATGGTATACTTACTTTGGCCAAAGGTGATACCTACACTGCACATAAGCAGCAGGAGTGTAAAAAGTTGTTTCATAGCTACTAAACAATTAAACGATTCTACAAAAATATTTAATTTTTGCTAGCTATAATCGGGCCAAGAATAGAAGTTTTAGTTTATTCGGAAAATAGTATACAAAAGCTTTATAATCACCTATAGAACACTGCTTTTTATATACAAATCAGATGGCTGGAATTATAGCCTTCTTTTAATGTTTAAGCAAGATCAATACAATCATTTCAGAATACCCATTCACCTATAATTGCCTACCTTTGCACTATGATTTCGATGAGGCAGTTATTTTTAAAGCACCAGGCGCAAACATCAGATTTTCCGCTTATGATTGAAGTGGAGAAGGCCGAAGGGGTGTATATGTATGGAGCAAACGGCGAACGCTACCTGGACCTGATCTCAGGAATTGGGGTAAGCAATGTTGGTCACCGTCACCCGCGCGTGGTGAATGCCATAAAAGAACAACTGGAAAAGTATATGCACCTGATGGTGTACGGCGAATTTGTGCAGGCTCCACAGGCCAAACTATCCGAAGCACTCACCAGCACACTGCCACCTCGCCTTAACAATGTGTATTTGCTTAACTCCGGAACCGAAGCTGTAGAAGGCGCTTTAAAACTTGCAAAACGCTACACCGGCCGCACCGAACTTATTTCGTGCAGAAATGCCTATCACGGTTCTACGCAAGGTGCCTTATCTGTAAATGGCAGCGAGAGTTTTAAAAATGCGTTCCGCCCGCTATTGCCCGATGTTCGCCACATTCGTTACATTAACCTCCCCGACCTGCAGGACATTACGACCCGCACAGCAGCGGTTATAGTTGAGACCGTACAAGGCGAAGCCGGCGTACGTGTACCTGAAAACAGGTACCTGCAACACCTGCGTGCCCGCTGTACTGAAGTTGGTGCCTTGCTGATTTTAGATGAGATACAATGTGGTTTTGGCCGCACCGGCACATTCTGGGCTTTCGAGCAATTTGATATTGAGCCTGATATTTTACTGTGCGCTAAAGGAATGGGTGGGGGAATGCCCATCGGGGCTTTTATAGCGCCGCAAGAGATCATGGCTGCTTTTAAAACTGACCCTATACTTGGCCACTGTACTACCTTTGGCGGTCACCCGGTGTCCTGCGCTGCATCGCTGGCTACCTTGCAAACTATACAGCAAGAGAATCTTTTAGAAGGTGTTGCCGCAAAAGCCGAGTTATTCAAGAAACTGTTAGTTCATCCGCGCATCAAGGAGATACGCAATTGTGGTTTGATGATGGCAGCCGAGTTTGAGTCGTTTGATGTTCTGAAAGCTATTATTGACAGAGCTATTGAGAATGGCGTACTTACCGACTGGTTCCTGTTCTGCGATAACTCCATGCGTATTGCTCCGCCGCTAACTATAACTGAAGCTCAAATAGAAGAAGCCTGCGAGATCATCCTTCGGTCTATTAATGAGACGGTTGGGAAGTAAGCCGTTGTCTGAATCAGGATGTTGAGGACCTAGCAGCGTGCGCAGCACCTGCTAGTGTCTAGTTTTATAGTTATTGTTTTTACCCACCCCTGCCCCTCCCAAGAGGGGATTTTTCTGCTATTGTTTCCTTTGGCTTTTTAGTCCTATAGTTACAGCCTGTCACGCGGACAGGTCGCGACCCGTCTCTACAATCCCATTTGCAAGTAACTTCAAATATAAAACTCAGATTTCTCACACTGGTCTAAATGACAATAAAACAGAAGGCATAAAAAAACCGGGCTGACAGAAACTGCCAGCCCGGTTAAACTATAGTTCAAGCTATAAATTAGTTGCCAGTTGAAGTCGTAGCACCTGCGGGCTCCTGCTTCTTCTGATCCTTATATTTACCGTCAAACTTTTTGTACAGATACTGTTGCTTGTCGTTAAGGTTGATTTTACGGCCCTGAATGAAAGCGTGCGTTACGTTATTGGTGCGCATATCCAGCAGGTCGCCGGATGATACTACTATAGTTGCGTCTTTGCCAACTTCTACAGAACCAGCATGCTTGTCGATACCTAAAATTTTAGCTGTGTTTAGTGTTACAGAAGCCAGCGCCTGCTCTTTATCTAAACCGAAGGCTGCTGCTGTACCGGCTATAAAAGGCAGGTTACGTGTGCCGTGAATGCTCAAATCGTAATCTAACGCGAACTGGATGCCGGCTTTGTGCAGCAGGTAAGGTGTTTTGTAGGGCTGGTACACATCTTCTTCGGCACGAGATGGCAGGGCGTGAACTCCGGAGTAAATAACCGGAATGTTGTTCGCCTTCAGGAAATCAGCTACGGCCAGGGCATCGCCCGCTCCAACTATAACAATATCCTTTACACCATGCTGCTTCACAAAATTAACCGACTCGATGATCTCTTTGCCATAGTTGGCATGGATGTATAGTTTCTTAGAGCCATCAAACAAACCAGCCATAGAGCTTAGCTTTAGATTTTCGGTACCGTTCTTGGCAGCCTTAAACACAGCAGCGTCGCTCAGCAACTGACCCAAATCGCGCAGTGTTTCTTCGCGGCGGTCTTTCATGCGGTTCAGGCGCTCGTCCTGCTCTTTGTTGCCAGTCGGGATCAGCATAGCTGGCCAGTTCAGGTGTATACCTCCATCAGCTTTTACAACGGCATCTTCCCAGTTCCAGGCATCCAGCTGCACCACCGACGATGAGCCAGCTATAGTTCCGCCTATCGGTGTAAGCTGAGTCATCAGTACGCCATTGGCACGTACCGTCGGGATGATATCGGAATCCGTGTTATAGGCAACTACAGAACGCACGTTTGGATTGAAATCACCTACTTCGCGCCAGTCTATAGTTGCACGCACGCTTTCAATCTCATTTAACCCAAGGCTAGAGTTTGGCTGGATAAGGCCCGGGTAAATGTGCTGGCCTGTTACGTCTACCACTTCGTAGCCGCTTAAGTTAGCGCCACTCTGCGGACCAGCATAGGTTATCTTGCCATTTTCAAAGCCTACAGCAGCATTCTCTACTACCTTGCCATTGCCTACGTGCAGGGTCGCACCTTTCAGCAACACAGGTTTGCTTTGTTTAGCAGCCGGAGCGGGCACCTGCGCAAATGCAGCAGTACTCAGCAATAAAGCTGCAAAAGCGGATATATATCTTTTATGAATTTTCATGTCTTAAATCAGCTTTAAAAATTAGTACGCCAGGTAGCTTTCTTCCTCGTGGTGCTCTACATCTTCGCAGTGCATAACGCTCGCCTTTTTTATAGTTGGGTTCTGCGTTTTAGCACCACCGGCTTTGGCAGTCAGCATTTTCTGAATCAGGCGCATGCGCTCTTTTTCCATGTCCTGCTGCAGTTGTTCGTCGCGTTCGGCATCGTAGTAAGCTACACCATCCACAAAGGTCTTTTCAGGGCGAGCGTAGATAGACAGCGGGTGGTTGTTCCATAGTACCACGTCGGCATCTTTACCGGCTTTCAGGCTACCCATTCTATCATCCAGGTGCAAAAGTTTAGCAGGGTTTAGTGTTACCATTTTCAGTGCATCTTCTTCACTTACGCCGGCATACTTCACGCTTTTGGCAGCTTCCTGGTTCAGGCGGCGGGCCATCTCGGCATCATCAGAGTTAATGGCTGTAACTACGCCCAGGTTGTGCATGATACCTGCATTCTGTGGTATCGCATCTTTCACTTCCATTTTGTAAGCCCACCAGTCAGAGAAGGTTGAGCCGCCAGCTCCGTGCTGTGCCATTTTATCAGCCACTTTATATCCTTCCAGGATGTGCGTGAACGTGTTCACTTTAAAGCCCATCTGGTCAGCTACCTTGATCATCATGTTAATTTCAGACTGCACGTAAGAGTGGCAGGTAATGTGACGTTTGCCATTCAGAATCTCTACCAATGTTTCCAGTTCCAGGTCGCGGCGCGGTGCTGCGGTTTTAGACTGCTGTCTTTTTGATAGCTTGTTATAGTTCTTCCAGGTTTGTTCGTATTCTTTGGCTCTTGTAAAGGCATCTATATACACCTGCTCCACACCCATTCTGGATTGCGGGAAACGTATAGTTTGCGCATTACCCCAGTTGCTTTGCTTCACGTTCTCGCCTAATGCAAATTTGATGAAGCCATCAGCACCATCAACCAACAGGTCCTGCGGGCTTTTACCCCAGCGCAGTTTTATAATAGCCGACTGACCACCAACCGGGTTAGCCGAACCGTGCAGCAACTGTGAAGTAGTAACACCACCAGCCAGCTGACGGTAAATGTTGATGTCGTCAGAGTTAACCACATCCTGCATGCGTACTTCGGCGGTCACGGCCTGGCTGCCTTCGTTCACGGCGTTCAGGGCGATGTGCGAGTGTTCGTCTATGATACCCGGTGTTACGTGCTTGCCAGTTCCGTCTATTACTTTGGCTCCGGATTCGCTCAGGTTCTTGCCTACTTTAGCAATTTTGCCATTCTTCAGCAGTACATCCGCATTCTCCAGTTTACCATCTTTCTCGTTCGTCCAGACAGTGGCATTTTTGATAAGTACAGTTTCCTGCTTTGGCATTTCAGCAGCACCATAAGCACGGAACGGGTAGATCAACTGGCCAACTTCAACTAACTCAGCTTTTTTGGCGGAATCCTTTTTATCCTGCTGCGTCATGGCTTCCGAGAATGTAGCCGACCATTTAACCGAGCTTGCATCCGGCAACTGGCCTTCGCCCTGCAGGCTTTTATCAGCCAGCCAGCCGCTCAGGCGTATCGTTTCGTTGCTCTTTTTGCTGTCGGCAAAAGAAAGCGTAACCAAGTTGCCACTGAAAGTGATCTTGCCTTTTACCGTGTCGGCACCGATAACAGAAAGCTCCGGCTTATCAGGTGTACCGGCAATTTTCAGTTTCTTGGATGTGTTGTTGCCGATCTTTAAGGTGTAAACGCCTCTGTAATCTGATGGCACTTCTGTAATCTTGTAGCGGTCGCCCTGCACCCAGTTCTCCAGGATAATGTTATCGTTGGCGAACAGGTTGCCGGATGTAACTATAAAGTTGGCCAGTTTACCTTCGCCCAGGCTACCAACCATGTGCTCGGCTTTCAGTAATTTAGCTGGCGTGGCTGTCAGGGCTTTCAGTGCTTCTTCTTCCGACAAGCCATAGTTTACCGCTTTGCGCACATTCGGCAAAAAGTCTTTTTTATCTTTCAGGTCAGACGCGGTGAAGGCAAATGTAACACCTGCTTTGGCAAGTATACCGGCGTTTGAAGGAGCCATTTCCCAGTGTTTCATAGCCTCCAGTGGCACTCTACGCGCATCATAAGGGTCTTCCACGTTATAGGCATCCGGGTAGTTAACTGAAACGATGAGCGGCGCATTTGTCGCCTTCACTTCCTTCAGCATCTGGTACTCGTCGCCGTTGGTTTTAATGATATACTGTGTTTTAAACTCATCACCCACTTTGTCGGCACGCAGCACACCCAGTTTATCATCGGCTTCAAATATCTGCGGGAATTTACCGGCATCTGTAAATGCCTTTAATGAGATGTTCTGCTCACGGCCCGGGTTCTGCGCATTCCATTTTGCATCCAGGTAGGTTTGGCGCAACAGGGCAATCGAACCCATTAAAGAGCTTGGGTAATCCTGGGTTGAACTACCTTTGTCGAAGGACAGCGCGGCAGCAGCTTTGTCCAGAACTATAACTTCGTTCTCGCGTTTGTCGGCTAGTGTTACAAGGGCGGCAGTACCACGGGAAATACCATCCTGATGTATGGTCAGTACTGTACCGAAGCCTTGCTTACGCAGTTCTTCGGCTTGTTTTTTATCAGCTTTAAACAGTTCTACAGCATTGGTCTCCGGGCGGATAGCCTGGTTCCAGTTATAAGCTCCTTGTTTGTTCGATTCCAGTTGCGGCGCTCCGCCCCAGGTACGCTGCGGTCGCTTTACTTCCGGCAAACCATAGTTGCTGTACATATCCACGAACCCCGGGTAAATGTGCTTGCCTTTGGCATCAACTACTACAGCGCCCGCAGGCACTTTTACATTGGTACCCACAGCTTCTACTTTACCATTACGGATAATAAGTGTAGCGTTGGTTAGTGTGGTTTTGTAATCGGTGTGAATGGTGGCGTTGGTAAGCGCTACCAGTCCCGGGCGCTCGTCGTACACGCCATTGCGCGGAAAAGTCTCCTGCGCCATCGCGCTGCCGGCTCCTAAAGCAAGACAGGCTGCAATGGTTAAGATTTTCTTCATGGGTTATAGTAAAAGTGAGAGTATAGTTTTAGAGTAAGTTTAGGTCAATCAAATATAATGATATGGCTGTTAATACTGAGAACAATCATTAAAAAATATCATTGGTTCCCAGACGTTGGATTTTATCAAAATTAGATAGTATCTTACTCCGAGCTTAGCTATTTGCAAGTAGCACCTGCTTGTATGGCGGCTAAAATTCTTACTATACATTTATGCGCTTTCGTAACATCCTGCTGATTTCGCTACTGGCCTTGCTGTGCCCTGCATTCCTGTCTTCCACTATAGCACAAACCCCGGACTCTACAGTTGTATCTAAAGAAAAAACGAAAGGCCTGATACCAATCCCGGTGCTGTACTATACACCCGACACAAAACTGGGCTTTGGCGTGGCCCTAATCGGATTTATTAAACTGCAAAGCAAAGTTGACAGTAGTTACACCCGTCTTTCATCAGCTAAACTGATTGCAGACTATACCCTGAACAAGCAGATGGACCAGTGGCTGGAATGGACCATTTTTACCCGTGATGAACGATACCTGCTTCGTGGTGAACTGCGCCACCGCGTGTACACCGATCGGTTTTACGGCACCGGCAATAACAGTTCGCTGGATGATGAAGAGAAATACGAATACGACATGATCGGGACAAAACTGGCCGGACTTAAAAATATTGGCAAACGCATGTTCCTGGGCCCTGATCTGCAGCTTACCAAATACTACAACCATAAAACCAACCCCATTGCCGAAGACAGGCCAAGCCAGCTGGAAGAACGGGCTATAAGCGGCTACAAAGGGGGCCTGAATAATGGCCTTGGACTGGTATTTCTGCTTGATAGCCGCGATAATGTGTCGTATGCTGGCAATGGCATGTTGCTGGAAGTGTCGGGGTACAGGTTTGGCAGTTTGCTGGGTGGCGATTTTGATTACAGTAACTATAACGTTAACTTCAGTAAGTACTTTACCATAAAGCCAAACCATATTTTAGCCAGCAATACAGTACTGACTATAAACACCGACGAAGTACCTTTTATGCGGATGGCAACTATAGGCGGCGACCGTTTACTGCGTGGCTACGCCCGAAGCCGTTACATGGCAAAAAATGTGATAGCCACGCAGGCAGAATATCGTTTCCCGGTGTGGAGGCGGTTTAGCATGGTAGCTTTTACGGGTGTAGGCGATGTGTTTGACAACACCGCTGACCTGGAATTTGACAAGCTAAAATACACTATAGGCACCGGCTTACGATTTGCCCTAAACCCTGAGGAAAAGATAAACATAAGAGTAGATGCAGGTTATGGCAGAGAGGGCATAAACTTTTTTGTTGTGTTAGGTGAAGCTTTTTAGGTTTGTAACGTAAAGTATACCTTTGCAAAACAGCTACCCTAAAAAACTAAATGTCTTTCCCGCTGCTTCACAAACTTCCGTTACTTCAAAAGATCGTCGTGGTGGGGTTTGTGCTGGCTATAGTTTTAATACCTGCTTTTACGGCGCCCCTGGCTTTGCTGGCCGGTCTTATAGTTGGTTTGTTGCTGGGTAATCCGTGGCAGAAATATACTATAATTGCCTCTAAATATGCGTTGCAGGTGGCCGTGGTCGGGCTTGGTTTTGGCATCGATCTTTACCAGGTAAGCGAGACCGGGCTGATGGGTATAGTTTACACCGCAACGTCCCTTATCCTGACATTGACAGCAGGTTACTTTATTGGCAGGGCTTTTAAGATTAGGCCAAAACTATCGCACCTGGTTGGGGTTGGTACTGCTATTTGCGGTGGCAGCGCCATTGCGGCGGTAGCACCAACTATAAAAGCCGAACCACAGGAAATATCTGTATCGCTGGCTATCGTTTTTATCCTGAATGCGGTGGCGCTATTTGTGTTTCCGGTTGCCGGTGAGTGGCTAAACTTAACACAGCAGCAGTTTGGCATGTGGGCCGCCATTGCCATACACGACACCAGTTCGGTGGTTGGGGCAGCCAGCAAGTTTGGCAACGAAGCACTACAGATCGCCACCACCCTTAAACTTACCCGCGCCCTCTGGATCGTACCGATGGTCTTACTATCCGCATTCCTGTTCAAAAGCAAGGAGACCAAACTGAAACTGCCGCTTTTTATACCCCTGTTTTTACTGGCTTCTGTGCTTTTTACCTTTGCAGGACCGGTTGCAACTATAGCGCCTATGGTTGTAACTATAGCCAAAAAACTCCTGGTGCTCAGCCTCTTCCTGATTGGGGTTAACGTAAATCCGGCTACTTTAAAAATGATAAGTGTTCGTCCGTTCTGGCAAGGTTTATTACTGTGGCTGCTTGTGGCAGGCGTTTCGCTTGCTGCTGTTCTTTACCTCATCTAACTATAGTTTACTCTTTTTCTGCACCGGACGCGCTTTACCCGTGAACTATATTTCTGTTTATCAGGAACTTGATGCGCTTAAAAATTGTACTGTTTTAGTATGCATGAATATATGTTCATGTAATCAATAAACACGATATTATGAACAGCTTACAGATAAGGTTAGATAAGAAGAAGTTGGAACGAGCTGCCTATGTTTTAAAGAGCGTAGCACACCCGATACGCATCAGTATTATAGACCTGCTGGAGCAACGCGACCGCCTTAGCGTGACCGAGCTACAGGAGGCGTTGCATATCGAGCAGTCGTTGCTCTCGCATCACCTTACCAACATGCGCGATAAGGGCGTGCTGGATACAAAACGCGAAGGCAAAAACGTTTATTATTCGCTTACCGATACCACCATCAGCCACATTATTGAATGCATAAACGGCTGTCGTAAATTTTAAGCTGATGGCGGATTACGAACACTACATCAGCACTTAATTACAGCCACTTTTAAGGCAAAATACAGCAACATTCGGTATCTTTAACTTCTCAACTATAAACGGATAAAACATATGAAACTGATCTTTGGAATTTTACTAGCCGGGCTTTTTAGCTGCAGCCAGCCGCAACAGGATGGCACTGGCGTTAAAACGATATCAGCCACCGAATATAAGGAACAAGCTAAGAAAGAGGGTGTTTTGGTTGATGTGCGCACTACCCAGGAGTTTGAGGCAGGGCATTTGACCGGGGCATCCAACGCTGATCTGCTGGATGGCACCTTTGCCAAAAGCATAAATGACTGGGATAAAGAAAAGACCTATTATCTTTACTGCAAAAGCGGAAACCGAAGTGGAAAAGCCGCTAAACTGATGGAAGAAGCCGGCTTTAAGAATGTGTATAATATTGGCGGTTACGAGGACCTTAAAAGCGCCGGTCTGCCAACACAGGAATAAACGCTATCCCTACATAAAACTATAACGCTTACACCCAACCAGAATGAAGATCGAGCAATTTTATGATAAAGGCCTGGCACATGCCAGTTATGCCATTATTAGTGAAGGTAAAATGGCCCTCGTAGACCCGGCCCGTGACCCACAACCTTACTACAATTTTGCAAAAGAGAATAATGCTGAGATAGTAGCAGTTTTTGAAACCCACCCCCACGCCGACTTTGTAAGCTCGCACCTGGAAATTGCAAAAAAAACTGGCGCTACCATTTATGTAAGCCAGCTACTCGGAGCCGATTACGACCATAAGCCTTTTGACGACGGCGACGAGCTGAAACTAGGCAAACTAACACTTCGTGCCCTGAACACACCCGGTCACTCCCCTGACTCGGTAACTATACTTTTGCTTGATGAGAACGGAAAACAACACGCTGCCTTTACCGGCGATGCTCTTTTTGTAGGCGATGTCGGCCGCCCGGACCTACGCGAAAACGTAGGCAACCTGACAGCCAAACGCGAAGAACTGGCAAAGCAAATGTACCATACAACAAACAACGTTTTCAAGAAACTGGACGAAGAAGTACTGGTTTACCCTGCCCACGGAGCCGGCTCTCTTTGTGGGAAAAACCTTAGCTCAGATACCTACTCTACTATAGGTCGCGAAAAAAGCACCAACTATGCCCTGCAGGATATGAGCGAGGATGATTTTGTGAAAACACTGCTGCAGGACCAGCCTTTTATACCGAAGTATTTCGGGCACGATGTGAGCATGAACAAAGCCGGAGCCGGAAGTTTTGAAGATGGCATAAACGCTGTACCACGCCTGAATAACGACGCAAAGCTGGAAGAAGGCGCACTTATAGTTGATACACGTCCGCAGGATCAGTTTAAAAAAGGACACCTACCGAACAGCATAAACATACAGGAAGGCGGCAAATTTGAGACCTGGCTTGGTTCTATAGTTGGCCCTTCTGAAAAGTTTTACCTGGTAGCTGAGAACGAAGAAGTGCTTAATTCCGTGATCCGCAAATCGGCTAAAATTGGTTATGAAGGTAACATTAAAGGTGCGCTGCTTACGCCAACTACACTCCCACAAAAAAGCCTGCAGACTGACCTTGACGACTTCAGCAATAACCCTGAAAAGTATACGATAGTTGATATCCGTAACACAGGAGAAGTGAAGGATGGCAAGATCTTCGAAAGTGCTGTAACTATACCATTGCCGGAACTACGCGAGCGGTTAAATGAGATACCAAAAGACAAACCACTGATGGTGCATTGCGCTGCCGGTTACCGTTCTGCTGCAGGGCAAAGTATACTGGAGCAGGCCCTTGATATCCCGGTTTACGACCTGAGCGATGCTATCAATTCCTTTAAGATGATAACACACTAACTATATACTAATTACGCAACTCAAAGCCTGCCTTAAACCGCAGGCTTTTTCTTTTATTTCGCTTCCGGACGTTAGCTTATAGTTTGCGCTAACTATAGGTTTTTCCCGTTTCAATAGCCTCTAATAATTTACCGTTCAACACGTATATTTATCCACTTTTTTGTCTTACTTTTGATAGTTGCAAACTACTGACTCTGCCAGAATACAACATTAATTTTCCAATTAGCCACTATGCCTTTCAACACCGCTTATGAAACCGACTTCTATAAAATAGAGGTCAACCTGGAAGGCAACCTGCTTTACTCCGAATGGCTTCGCCATGTATCCGAAGATGAACTGATAACCGGTGGCACAAAACTTTACGAAGTACTACGCGACACAAAAATAGAACGTGCGCTGGCAAACGGTCAGGCAATTGGCGCCCTTACACCCAATGCCAAAGAGTGGATGTCTGTTGAGTTTTACGAGCTGCTTTCCCAGACAAACCTGAAAAGACTTGCCAGAATTATGCCTGTCAGTGTGTTTCACCAGTTGGCCCTTGAGTCTGTAATTACCCGCGCCGAAGCTCTGGGCAAAACCCGTTTCCAGGTGAAGAATTTTTCTGATAAAGAAGAAGGCATGAAGTGGCTCATAGAAGCTTAAGTAGCCATTTCTTAAAAATAAGCCTTTTCCTGCTTTTCCTCCGCGTTCTTAATAATCCTTATCTAAAAGTTGCAATATACCGATATACTTATGTATCTTGAGTGCGGATTTGGAGATGAAGAATTATGCGCGTATTACACACTTCAGACTGGCATCTGGGCCAGCGCCTCGTTAACCTCGAACGTACTGAAGAACATCAGCACTTCCTGAATTGGTTGCTGCAAACCATTGAGCAGGAGCAGGTAGAAGTATTACTGATGGCCGGCGATGTGTTTGATACCGGCGCTCCTTCCAATACCGCTTTCAAACTATACTATGATTTCCTCAGGAAGGTGTGCGATACCTGCTGTCGACATATTGTGTTTATAGGCGGAAACCACGATTCGGTATCTACCCTTAATGCTCCCAAAGACCTGCTGGCCTGCATGAACATCCGGGTAATTGGTGGCGCCACCCCTGACCCGCTGGATGAGCTTATAGTTCTGAACGATGCTGCTGGCAAGCCCGAGCTTATAGTTTGCGCTGTACCTTTCCTCCGCGACCGCGATATCCGTTTATCTGTTCCCGGCGAAACATATGAGGAGCGCGAAGCCCGCCTAAAACAAGGCATCGCCAACCATTATGCCCAGTTTGTACCGCATGTGCAACCTTACAAAGCACAGCAACTACCGGTTGTAGCAATGGGCCATTTGTTTGCAGCCGGCGGCACTGCTTCCGAAAGCGAAAAAGAGATACATGTAGGTAACCTGGGGCAGATAGGGGCAGACCAGTTTCCTGAAGAATTTGACTATGTAGCCCTGGGCCATTTGCATCGTCCGCAGCAGGTTAACAAAGCCCACCACATCCGTTATTCCGGCTCACCAATTCCGCTTAGTTTTAGCGAGGTAACCGACAACAAAGTAGTTTTTATTCTGGATTTTGAAGCTGGCAAGTTAGCTGAGCTTCGTGAATTGGCTATTCCGGTTTGCCGCAAACTGGTGCGCTTTAAAGGCGACCTCGAGAAGGTAAAACAGCAGCTAGCCGTGTACGATAACAGCAACTATAGTTTACCAGCCTGGGCCGAGATACAACTCGAACTTGACGCGCCCCTACCCGACCTGAACCAGCAACTGGAGGAAGTATTGCAACTTAAAAAAGACGAACTGCACCTGCTCATTCATCGTCCGCCGATCATCAAAAGAGAACGCCAGACACTGGAACAACAGGTTCAGGAAGAAGCCGATCTGCACACACTAAAAGAGAACGATGTTTTCCTGAAACGCTGCCAAAGCGCTTTTCCTGAGAGTGATCATTCTGAGTTGGTTTCTAGCTTTAGCGAGCTGCTGGAATTGATGAGGCAGGAAGAATTTGAGAGTTAGAAAGTTAGGAAGTTAGAGAGTTTAGGAAGTATAATCTTACAAAGCCTTTTGGATTTGAGGATATCTTAATAATCAACAGAATGAAAAAGCTGCTGCTTTTCTTATTGTTACTGCCACTCGCGGTAAGTGCACAGAAATACAAAAAGGGTAATCCTTGCGCCAGGTATACAGATTACCTAACTAATGATCTCTCTCGCGGCTTTAAGGGAGACACCTTCACTTTTACAAACGAAATATTTAAAACTGCAGAAGACTTTTCTGTTCAGGCTATTACAGATTCGGTTGCTTTAGAAAAGCTTCGGGAGATGGCTAAGCTTGATATGGCATGTTTTATAAAAAGAGCCCCAAGTAAAAAGTACCGCGCTATTTTGGAGAAGGATTATACAGAGTTAAGCTATGAGCTCTACAAAACAGACGACGGGTTAACATATGGCATATTGAAAGCAGTTACCGGTAACCCTGAGAAATTTTACGCCCACACCATGATGGTAATGGATGGAAATATAGTACATGCCTACACCGATTTTGGAGAACAGGATTTTAACATTGAGCTTTTCGGTGCTGAGTTCAATGGAGAATATTATATCCTTCATGGCGAAGAAGAGAAAAACATTAACTCATATTACTATGGTAAATTCAGCTATAGTTTTAAGCCGAAAGAAAATGTGGCGACTTTCGAAAAATACATAAAGCACAAACTTAATTACAACTTACCCATTACCCCATGAAGATCCTGTCTGTCCGTTTCCAGAACCTGAACTCGCTGAAAGGTGAGCATGAGATCCGTTTCGACCAAAGCCCGTTGGTTGATGCTGGCTTGTTTGCGATTACCGGACCAACAGGCGCTGGTAAAACCACTATTCTGGATGCGATAACCGTGGGGCTTTATGGCATGGTGCACCGCCATAACAACGACAAACCGCTGGACCTGATGACGCGCCATACCTCAGAAAGCACTTCGGAAGTGGAGTTCGAAGCCAACGGCAAACGCTACCGCAGCAAATGGAACATACGCAGGAGCCGGGGCAAACTGGATGGCAAGATACAGGCCGTGCACATGGAGCTTTGCGACCTGGAAGACGACAAACCTTTCGATCTGAAGCCAAGCCAGGTACCTGATAAAGTAGCTGAGATATGTGGGCTGGACTATAGCCAGTTTTTGCGTTCGGTAATGTTGTCGCAGGGCGATTTTGCACGTTTCCTGAAAGCGAACCCGAACGAGCGCAGCAGCCTTTTAGAGAAAATAACCGATACAGGCATCTACTCCGACATCTCGAAATTTGCCTACGAAAAAGCGAAAACCGAACGGGCTAAAAGAGATGAATTAGAAGCAAGATTAAAGGACAGTAAATTGCTGCCCGAAGAAGTGCGTCTGGGCTACGAAGTAACTATAGCCGAGCTTACCGACACAGAAGCTACACTAACCACCGAAACCAGGCAACTACAGGAAAAGACCAACTGGCTCAGACAGTTGCAACAGCTCCGCGAGCGAGCCGGGAAATATAAAACTGAACTACAAACCCAGGAAGAAAAACTGGCAAGTCTGCAGCCCGATTTTATAAAACTACAGCAGCACGAACAGGCAAACCAGTTTGTTGGCGAACTTACGCAGATAAAAGTTGCCAACGGCAGGCTAACTGAAGTGCAGGCACAACTTTTAACCTTAGAAAAACAGATACCTCTGCTGGAAGCCGAACTGGAACAGGCTGGACACGCGGCACTACAGGCAACTAAAGCACATCAGCAACAGGAAGAAACTATACAGAAACTGGAGCCGCTACTGGCACAGGTACAGCAACTCGACCATCAGTTGGAAACGATACGAGAGCAGTTCAAAACCGATCGGGAAGCTTACGTGCAATTTGACACAGCGCTGCAGCAGGACAAAACTATACTTGCTGAAAAAAATAAGGAACTCGAGTTAAAGAAACAGCAAGCCACAGCGCTTAAAAAATGGCTGCAGGACAATGCGAAACTGAAAGACATGCGCGAGCACCTGCACGAATTTCGCCAGACCATAAAAGACCTGACTGATACCGAACGAACTATAGCCAACCTGACACAGGAACAGCAAACTATAAATCAGCAACTGCAAACCGAAGCCGCACAACTGGCAACTATAAATGCCGCTCAGAAAGAGCAGCAGCAAAAGCAAAATGAGATGGATGCGCAGAAGCAGGAAAAACTGGCCCAGCTGCAAATCTTACTTGCCACCAAAAGCATGGATGAACTGGAAAAACTGGCCCAGGAACAACCGCTTTTACTGTCCCGTTACGAACGCTTATTGGAGTTATCAAAGAACTATAGTTTACAGCAGCAAAAGTCTGTTCACTTAACCGACCAATTAATTCAGTTGGAGCAAACTATAGGTATTAAAAAAGAAGAGCTTACCAAAGCAGAAACAAATTATAAAACGGCCTATGAACGCCTGCAGGACCTGCAGAAACTGGTAACCCTGCAGCAACGCATTCAGGAACTGGAGCAACATCGCCATAGTTTGCAACCAGACCAGCCGTGTCCGCTTTGCGGCTCCGAAGAGCACCCGTTTGTAGAAGGCAATTACACCAGCACCTTGTCGGAAGAAGAACAGCGTCGCGATACGCAACAGGCGTTGGTAAAAGAGATTGACGCAGCCAAAAATGCACTGCAACTGCACCTGAATACGCTCCAGAACCAACACGACAGCACTACAAAAGCCAAAGCAGAAACAGATGCTGAACTTGCCCGTTTGCTGCAGAACTATAAGCTGCAAAGCGAAGGTGTAACTACAGCTATCACAGAAACCGAAGCCCTTCAGCAGCGACTACAACAACAGAACGAAATACTGAGTAAGCTTACTCAGACGCTAACTATAGCACGCTCCCTGAGCCGTGAAATTGAAACTACAAACCAGCAACTACAACAATTCCGCGAGCAACAGTTACAGGCACAGAACCGGATCAGCAAACTGGAAAGCTCCGATGAAATGCTACGCAAGCAGCTAAGCCGATTTACATTGCAACTACAGGATCTGCAGGAACAGCAGCAGGTTTTCACGGAAACGGCACAGTCGTTTGCAGCCAGCTATAGTTTGGAATTTGTACCCGGTAAACGCCAGGAGTTATTAAACCACCTGGAAGAGCAGACCAACCATTACCTGCAGCAGCACGATGCATACGAAGCCCTGCGCGACCCATATCTGAAGCTTGATGAGCAGGTAAAAAATCTGACCGAAAAAGTAGTTGAAAAAGAACAATTACTTAAAGATAAAAAGGCAACACTGGAACGTGTACATGTACAACTGACAGAACTGAAAGAAAAACGCCACCAGCTTTTCGGTGATAAAAAACCGGAGCAGGAGCGCCAGGCGGCAAACTTCGAACTTACCAACCTTGCCAAACAGGCTGAAAATGCACGCGCTGCCCAGCAAAAAAAGCACCACGAGCTACATGAACAGCGCCAGCGTCAGCAGGAATATACCAACACGCACACCAGTAAAAAATCTGAGTTAGACGCGTTGCGTGATGGCTTGTTACACGTACTCCGTGAGAAAGGAATCGAAACGATAGAAGCGCTCAGCCAGATGTTGCTCGACCGTGACGAAGCCGACCGACTTGCCAACCAGAAAGCGTTGGTTGAGAAGCAACTGACCGAACTCCGCAAAAGCCTGAGCAACGTACAGCACGACCTTGCAACGGAGGAAGCAAGAAACCTGACCTCCGAAACTATAGAAACCCTGCAGCAGCAGCTTGCCACCAAAACTACCGAACTGCACGAACTTATTGCAAGCCGCGCCAGGCTGCAGCAACTATTGGAGCAGGACAAACAGCAACGCGAAAAGAATCTGGAACTGGCCAATCAACTACAGATTCAGCAACAGGAGTGTAACCGCTGGACACAGCTCGCTGATTTGATCGGTTCTGCTGATGGTAACAAGTTTAGCCGATTCGCGCAAGGCCTTACCCTGGCACGATTGGTAGAACTGGCTAACCGCCATTTACAAAAACTCAACGACCGTTACCGCATCCAGAAAACGGAAGGCGAAGACTTGGAGTTGGCTATAGTTGACACCTACCAGGCCGAAGCCATCCGCCCTATGAATACTTTATCGGGCGGCGAAAGCTTCCTGGTAAGTTTAGCGCTGGCATTGGGTTTATCAGACCTGGCTGGTCGCCGTACCCAGATAAATTCCCTGTTCATAGACGAAGGCTTCGGAACACTGGACGCAGACACCCTGGATTCTGCTATTTCCACGTTAGAAAATCTGCAAGCAAGTGGCAAAATGATCGGTATCATCTCGCACGTCGAAGCCTTGAAAGAACGCATCAGTACACAAATAAAGATTCAGAAATTAGCTGGTGGAGTTAGTAAGGTGGAGGTTGTGGGGTGGTAACTATAATTGATAATTCGATTAATTTGTCATCCCGAGCGTCAGCCGAGGGATCTTATGTGTTCTATAGTTTACTTTCCTTTTAACCTGAACCAAGCTATCTTTTCAAACCACCTCTATTCCTAGGAGCTTTACTAACCTATCGTTTCATCTTAACCTTTGGTGCCCTCACGGCCGGGAGGCCCCGTCTTCGGGCATCGCGCTGTGCGAATCTCTTTTGTTCGTGCCTCACAATGCCTGCGGCACCAGATATTCACAAGGCGCTCAACCCAAAGACTGAGATCTTTCTCATAGCAACCGCTTAACTATAGTTTGAGTCGATAAGCTTCGAGATTTATCATGGTTGTATTTCCGTAGGGACAGGTCGCGACCTGTCCGTGGATAGAATGTAACTATAGAACTATAATGCTAACTATAGCAACAGCAGAAAGTCCCCCTTTGAAGGGGGTGGAGGGGGATGTTAATCTGTACCAGATCTCTCACGCTGTTCGAGATGACAAAGTAAAAAGCAGAAAAACTCCCCGCCTTAGACTACCGTGAACGAGAGTTCGAAGGTAGCAAGCGTAGCTCTGTGGGGTTGGGGTGGTTGGATAACACAAACTATAAAACTATAGACAAAGCCTCAGCCAAGCCTTGTCCCTATCGGGCCAGTTGAGTCAGGAGACTCAACACCATTTTAAGTCACGAGTCAGGAGACTCGCGCCAGCGGTACGGACTACAACAACTAAAGCCACTACCATCCCATTCACAATTCAGCCAAAAATTCTGCCTCTCTGCCGATTTTTAACTATAGTTGGTCTAAAGCAATTTCTTACTGAACTTTCCTTTTGTATATTCACTTTGACTAACTATACTTTCCTGTTCAAAATCAGAACAAACATGAAGAAATCAATACACCTGAACAAGGGCGGATGGAAGAAGAACCTGCTTCTGCTTTGCTCGCTGGGTTTGTTGCTGGAGCCAACCATGGCCCAGGATACAGCCAAACCTAAAAAAGACAAAGACAAGAAAGAGGAGCAAAAAGATCTTCCGCTGGAAGGAGCCCGCAAAATAAGCATCAACACATCTGAAGGGTCGTGGCTGTCTTTGGACGTGAGCCCGGATGGCAAGCAGATCATTTTCGATATGCTGGGCGACTTGTATTTGCTACCCATAACAGGAGGTAAGGCAACGCAGCTAACCGACGGAATGGCCTTTGATACGCAGGCGCGTTTCAGCCCGGATGGCAAGTCTATTGTGTTCATGTCGGACAGAGATGGCTCGGACAACGTCTGGACAATGGAACTGGCAACCAAAAAGCCAAAGCAGATAAGCAAAAGCAAGAACGAAAACTTTTTCTCGGCCGAGTGGACGCCTGATGGCGAATACCTGGTAGCATCAAAAGGTCGTCGTAATTTAAAACTGCACCTTTACCACAAAGACGGTGGTACAGGTATACAGCTCATCAATAAGCCTGAGACCATGAAAACGGTGGAGCCTGCTTTTGGTAAGGACAGCCGCTATATCTGGTTTTCGCAGCGCAACGGTGCCTGGAACTATAACGCACAATTACCGCAGTACCAGCTGGCTACTTTTGACCGACAGACCGGTGAGATCGACAGCAAATCATCACGTTATGGTTCTGCCTTTACTCCCACCCTTTCTCCGGACGGAACCTGGCTGGTGTATGGCACACGCCACAACAACCATACTGGTTTAGTTGCCCAGAACCTGAAAACTGGTGAAGAAAAATGGCTTGCCTACCCGGTACAGCGTGACGAGCAGGAATCTATAGCGCCGCTTGGTGTTTTGCCTGCCATGTCCTTCACGCCGGATAGCAAAGAGCTTATTGCGTCTTATGGCGGTAAAATTCACAGAATACCGGTTGCAGGCGGACCTGCGCTGGAGATTCCTTTCCAGGTAAGCACCGAGATCGCAGTTGGCCCTCAGCTGGATTTTAAATACCCGATCAAGGATGATAAAATGATGACCGTAACGCAGCTCCGCGATGCAGCTGTATCGCCGGATGGCAAGCGTGTTGCTTTTACTGCCCTCGACAGGCTTTATGTAATGGATTTCCCGAACGGTACGCCAAAACGTTTAACGGACCAGGAATTCACGCAGGCACAGCCAACCTGGTCACCGGATGGTAAAACGATTGCTTACGTTACCTGGCACGAGAAAACCGGTGGCGCCATCTACAAAACAAACGCTAACGGCAAAGGCAAACCGACCAAACTGACCCAGGAAAATGCAGTGTTCCAGGAGCCGGTATTTACCCCGAACGGTGACCGCATTGTGTTTGCGAAAGGTTCTTCACAATCTTACAGAGAAGATCCGGGTCCGGGCGCTTTCGATTCTCGCCAAACTATAAACTGGATACCTGCAAAAGGTGGCCAGAGCACGTTTGTTGCTAATGCCGGCGTAGGCGCTAACCCGCACTTCGTGAAAGGCGACGACCGCATTTACCTGTTCAATAACGCGGATGGCCTTATCTCGATCCGTTGGGATGGCAGCGACAAAAAATCTTACCTGAAAGTAAAAGGTATTACCACGTTTGGTACCGTTGCCGGAGATGGCGTGATGGAAGAAATGTGCCACATGCTGCACCAAAACGAGCGTGAGCCGCAACAAAAACCTTCAGAAGCAACTACCATCATTAAGGCACCGGTTGGCGACAAAGCGCTTGCACTCATCAACAACGAAATTTATGTTGTAACCATACCGGTTGTAGGCGGCGAAACACCAACTATATCGGTAGCAGATGTGGCTTCGTCGCAGTTCCCGAGCTGGAAATTAACGGAGATCGGCGGACAATTCCCAAGCTGGTCTGCAGATGGCAAAACTGTTTACTGGACGATCGGTCACGGTTTCTTCTCTTATAACCTGGATGAAGCCAGAGCGAAGAAAGAAGAAATGGATTTGGCAGCTGAAAAGAAAAAAGAAGCTAAGACAGAAGTTAAAACTGACAGCGCCAATGCCGAAAAAGAAGCCATTGTTATAGAAGGTTACAAACCGAAAGAAACCAAAATAGCGATACAGGTTCCGCGTGATATTCCGCAGGGCATTGTGTTGCTGCAGGGTGCGCGCATTATTACCATGAACGGTAGTGAGGTGATCGAAAACGGCGACATACTGGTAGAGAACAACCGCATTAAAGCTGTTGGCAAGTCTGGTTCGTTAACAGTACCGCAGGGCGCTAAGATTGTAGATGTAAAAGGCAAAACGATAACCCCGGGCTTTGTAGATACGCACTCGCACATGTGGCCGCGCTGGGGTGTGCACACCAACCAGGTTTGGATGTATGCCGCTAACTTGGCTTACGGTGTAACAACAACCCGCGACCCTCAAACCGGAACTACAGACGTGTTAACATACAGCGACCTGGTTGATGCCGGTAAAATGATCGGCCCAAGAGTTTACTCTACAGGTCCTGGTGTAGGTTTCTGGTCTTATAACCTGAAGAGCCTGGAGCAGACAAAGAATGTATTGCGCCAGTACTCTGAATACTACAACACCAAAACTATAAAAATGTACCTGGTAGGTAACCGCCAGCATCGTCAGTGGATCATTATGGCTGCTAAAGAGCAGGGCTTGTTACCAACTACAGAAGGTGGCCTTGACTTTAAACTGAACATGACCCAGGCTATAGATGGCTATCCGGGCCACGAGCACTCTTTCCCTATCTACCCGCTTTACAAAGATGTGGTTGATTTTGTAGCCAAAACTAAAATGGCTTACACGCCTACCTTGCTGGTATCTTATGGCGGACCATGGGCTGAGAACTATTACTATGCAACAGAGGATGTAGTGGGCGACAAAAAACTTAACTACTTTACACCAAAAGCCGAACTGGACTCAAAGGCAAGACGCAGAGCCGGTTGGTTTACAAAAGATGAGCACATTTTCTCGCGCCACGCTGAGTTTGTGAACGACCTGGTAAAAGAAGGTGGTCTGGCAGGTGTAGGATCGCATGGTCAGTTGCAGGGCCTTGGCTACCACTGGGAACTATGGTCGGTGCAGTCGGGTGGCATGAGCAACCACGATGCGCTTAAAGTGGCCACTATACTTGGTGCAAAATCGCTTGGGTTAGATGGTGATATCGGATCAATTGAGAATGGTAAACTGGCTGACCTGGTAATTATGGACAACAACCCACTGGAGAACATCCGTAATACCAACACTATAAAATACGTGATGCGCAACGGTCGCCTGTTCGATGCCAATACAATGGATGAGCTGGCTCCTACTGCCCGCAAAGCTCCGGACTTTGACTGGCACAGCGCGATGCCGGTTGGAGTACCTGGCATTAAGCAGTAAAAACTTAGAATTTCAGTGCAAAAAAGCCCTTCACTCTGGTGAAGGGCTTTTTTGTTTGGGTAAACTATAACGTATCCTATAACTCCTTACTTAAAGCGCATTAAAACAATTATATAGAAATGTATTTGTATTACTAAATCCTTATATTTGCTTAGTTATAGCCACCCTTTTACTCTAACGAAAACAAACTTTACTAAGCCGCCAGCCTATGATTGCAGTTCTACTCATCCAATTTATACTGCTTATTATTGTACCAGCCCCCCAAGGCACCACTACGCAAAATACGGCCATAAAAAACACAGAGGAGTTGCACCACAAGGCCGATGAACTTTGTGAACTTAGTAAGTCTTATTGGTACACCGATCCTAAAAGTGCAGTGGCCTACGGCAAAGAAGCGATCGTAATAGCTGAAACGATAAATGACACGCTCCTGATGGCGAAAGCCTACAATAATACCGGGGCCGGCTTCTTTAATCTCGGAGACTACAACACATCAGCTGATTATTATTATAAGGCTGTAAAGCTGCGCGAATCATTGAGAGATACGGCAGGGCTTAGTGCCAGTTACAGCAACATCGGTAGCATTTACCTGAGCCAGAAAAATTACCACAAGGCCAAAATATACTATAACAAAGCCCTTACCCTTTCGAGCCAGGTAAAGGACACGTTGGTTATAAGCCGGGCACTTAACAACCTGGGCAATGTGTATGAGCGCCAGGAGAAATTTGATGTAGCGCTGCGTTATTACCTCAAGTCGCTTCCGCTAAAAGAGAAGACCCGCGACACAAAGGGCATGGTTATCAGCCTGATAAACATTGGCAACACCTACCAGAAACAGGGCAAATACAGCAATGCACTGCATTACCTGCAGCGTGGCCTGGCGCTTTCCGTTTTAACCAAAAGCCTGCACGACCAGACATACGCCTACCGTGGGCTTGCCGAGATCTACCTGGGGTTAAAAGACTATGAGAAAGCCGTGTTGTATGGAGAACAAAGCCTGAAAGTGGCCCAGAATACCTATTCTAAAAACGAGGCGAAAACATCGGCTGAGGTACTGCAGAAAATATTCAGCCAGACCGGCGACTACAAACAGGCCTACAATTATCTCAAACTTTCGGCGGCTTACAACGATAGTATAAACACCGAAGAAATTACCCGGCAAACAACCAGTTTCCAGGTGAAGTACGAAACAGCCCAGAAGGAAAAAGAAAACCTGAAACTGCTGGCCGAACACGAAAAACACGAACAGGAAATTGAGCACAAAACTATAGTTCAGTATGCTACTATCTTGTTGCTGATATTGTCTTTAACGGTGGTTATAGTTGCTTACCTTGGCAACCGCCGCATGAAACGCCTGAACAAACTGCTATCCAGGAAAAACAAAAAAGTAAGCAAGTACAGCGAGGATATTAAACGTAAAAAGAACGAACTGGCAGCCCAGGCCCTGGTATTGCAACAGCAGAAAGAAGAACTCGAAAACCTGAACCAGTTAAAAGACAAACTCTTCTCTATAGTTGCGCATGACCTTCGTGGGCCGTTGCTGTCGTTAAAATCGTTGTTGCAGGTGCTGGCGATGGGCAAAATTCAGGAGCAGCAGTTTTTACATTTTGCCAAAACCCTGGAAGCCGAGCAGCAGAATACCTTATGGCTGGTTGATAACCTGCTGATCTGGGCGCGGTCGCAGATGCAGGGCACGTCGGTTAAGCCAGAGCCGATCAGTATCTATAGTTTGGCAAACAATACGCTTACCCTGCTGGCACCACAGGCACAACGCAAAAGTGTACAACTGCATAATCTCTCCCGGCAGGATATAGAGGGTTTTGCGGATACCGATATGATACAGTTGGTACTCCGAAACCTGTTATCTAACGCCATAAAATTCTGTAACGAAGGTGATGTGATAACTATAGAAACCGAACCAGCGGACAACGACATGCTTTTAGTTTCTGTCCGGGATACAGGGATCGGTATAAAAGCCGAGAAACTGCCAAAACTGTTTGGGTTACGCACTTATACTAGCCTGGGCACAGCCAAAGAAAAAGGTAGTGGTCTTGGCCTGGCTATGTGCCGCGACTTTGTAGAGAATAACGGCGGAAAGATATGGGTAGAAAGCACAGAGGGAGAAGGAAGCACCTTTAAGTTTACCATTCCGCTTGCCCCTCAAACTATAGCTATAGCACCGGAACTGGAATCTGCCGAGGCTATTTAAAACAAAGCTGCTATAGTTAAGTATACTTATTAAAATCCTTTGTATGCTCCGCTCCTTTATTTTATACATAGCGCTACTAAGTACATTTGCCTGTAATCAACCTGACAGAGAGGAAGTACAGGAACAGTTCCGTGAGCGACAGCGTGCTGTACAGGAACGCGCCCGTGAACTGGAAGAAACCACACCAACTACAACTCCGGCCGAGCAACCTGATACAGTAACCCCTTCATCTGATGCTTCGGTAATTGCACCAACCACCACAACAACCGGCGACAAAGTAGTAGCTATAAAAGATGGAGATACGATAGAGTTGCTCCGCAACGGGCAAACTATAAAAGTAAGATTGTATGGGGTAGACGCCCCTGAAAAGAACCAGGATTTCGGGCAGCGCTCACGACAGTTTACCTCTGACCTGGCGTTTGGCAAATTTGTAAAACTGATAGAGCATAACAAGGATCGTTATGGCCGTACGGTAGGTACCATTATTTTGCCGGACGGACGTAACCTGAACGAAGAACTAGTAAAAGAGGGTTATGCCTGGCACTACAAAGATTACTCAAAAGACGTCCGCCTTGCTAACCTGGAAGCAGATGCTCGCCGCTTTAAGCGTGGCTTGTGGGCTACCCCAAACCCCGTAGCTCCCTGGGATTTCAGAAAAAACAAAAAAGAAACTGCTGCACAGCAGAAAGCTAAAAAAGAAGCTGCTATTCAGAATGCTCCCTTATCTGCAGGGGCCTCTACCCGGAAAGTGTTTCTCTGTAACAGCGCGGGCTCCTCTGTGTACCATTACACCAAAGACTGCCCCGTGCTGAAACGCTGCAAAGAGCAGGTGCTTACCGCCACAGAAGAAGTAGCCGTAAGGCAATATGGCCGCCGCGCAGACAAAACCTGCAGCCCTAACTAAGCTTATAGCTTAAGCTTTGAGCTGTTTCTGGTTTTAAAAGCCAAACTTACCCCTAGACTATAGTTGCCTTTCGCTTATATTTGCCAGAACTATACATTCTATGAACATCAAGACTCCAAACCTACTGCACTGCCTTAACTACACCTTAGTTGCCCTGCTTATAGTTTGCAGCACCGCCTTTACCGCGTGCCAGCCGACCGAAGAACAACAAGAAGAAGCACCTGTAACTAGTGAACAAACCGCCCTCGTAGATACAACCCAGCGCCGCCCGGCTCCGGAATTCTATATTATACCGAAAGGTACGGAGCGCAAGCGCGTATGGCTTTGCGACGATTATGTATCAGATATATTTCATGTGGACAACAAATGCGAAGTACTGGTGACTTGTACAGGCACTTTCAGGAATGTATCGTTGCTGCGTGCTATTGAAGAGTATGGCCGCTACAACTGTACTGTTTGCGCCGTAGATATGGCCGATATTTTTGACGAGAATAAGATCAGATAAACAAAAAGCCCCTTTCGGGGCCTTTTTTATTTAGGTTCATGTAGTACCAGCAGCGGCATTTCGGCCTGGTAGGTCAGGCGATCGGCGAGGCGTTGGGTAAACAGATCGGCAAAAAAACCTTTGTTACGACGCAGCACAGCCAGTACGCTTCCGTTTTCCTGTTGGTAATATGCTTTCAGACCTTCGTCGGGCCTTTTGTTCACAACTTCTTTGATGCACATGGTTGTCTCAGGAAATAAGCCGCTCACCTCATCCCAGAACGCTTGAGCCCGCTCTTTTAAGGCATCTGTAGATTCTTTTGATACATGTACCAGATCTACACAGGCGCCGAACAAATTGGCAAAGCTTACCACCTGGTACAGCGCTTTTACATCTTCGGGTGTATAGTCGGTGGCGTAAATAATTTTGGTAAAATCAGGATCTGCAGCACTGCCGGGCACTGCCAGCAACGGACTTCTCACTTCTTCCACCACGGCTTCTGTGTTGCTGCCTATCAGTAACTCTTCCAGGGCATTTCCGCCGCCGGTTGTGCCCATCACTATAAGTTCGTAGCCTTCTTTCTGTGTAAGGTGTTTTGCCAGGTCAATCAGCAGGGCTTCTTTCAGGATATAATCGCAGGTAAACTCGCCACTACGGTTAGCACCGTGCATTTCCTCTATCTGCCGCACCATGGCTTTCAACCGCTCGCCGGCATCGCGTAACTGCTCGCCCAATAGTTCGCTTGCCACCAGTGCCGTTTCTGAGGTATCAACTATAGGCAAATGCACCACGTGCAGCAAGGTTAGGTGCGCCCCTGTTTTGCGGGCAATATAAATAGCATAGTCCAATGCTCTTGCAGCGGTCTTAGAGAAGTCGGTTGGGCAGAGTATTTTTTTCATGAGTTATAGTTGGGCTTGTGTATCTGTTGTATGCCAAGATTGCTATATATACGCAACCCGCCAAATCAGATTAACGCAAAAAACCTGAAAGTGATAACAATCATCCCTGGTTATCTGCTTTTTTAGCTCCATCACCCTTTTATAGTTACTCCTGATACCCTAGTGCCTTCACCTCTTTCCAGGTCCAGTTATACTTCGGAGTTATAGACTGGTTGGCTTTCCGGTAATGTTCCACGACTATCTTTTTCAGATCTGTTGCTTCTATAGTGGAACTATAGATCTCGCGCTGGGTTGGGTTATCGTAAGCTTCCTCGCGGTTCAGGGTATCGCCCTGCAGGCGCAGAAGTGGTCCGGTTTCGGTTACTGCATCGTAGGTCCAGGTGCGGTTACTTTTTTCGAGGGCGTTAAGTTTTGCAGCAAGCGGGGCCAGTGGTAAGCGTGGCAAAGTTGGCCTGGAGGAAATATCTACCCAGCTAGTGTATTTATATTCCAGTTCGTAGCGGTTATTATCGTAGCAGGTCAGCACTATATCAAACCCCGACGTTCTGCTAAAAAGCGAATAATAATGCACCGGCTCCGTCGTTTCGATAATGATAAGGCCGATCTCGGGGTGGCGGGTAAGCCTAGTAGCAGGACTATACATGGTTCGGTAGCCAAGCAACACATCTCCCACCTCATCTTCCCAGGCGCCGCGCTCCCAGTCCGGGTCTTTTAACACCTGCTTAAACCGGGGCAGAAAATACTCAAACTTCTTAACACATTGTATCACTTCCTTTTCTTCCATCTCATCGGCTGCAAAAGGCTTGTAAAACAGTTCTCGTTCGCGGGCGTTTATCCAGCACACCAGCTTCAGGGCTTCGCCGGCCAGCGGGTGGTTCAGGTCCAGTTCCCTGAAGTCGCCGATCAGGGCCATTTGCCGTAAAAGCTCTTCGTGCTCCAGTGCCAGTTCCGGATTCAGCAAACTCCACACGCCTACAAAGCCATCAATATCAAAGTGGTTGGCAGTTACATACGGCAGCTCCAAACCCGGAATATTGTTACGGATCGCATTCAGAACTATAGCTGCGCTGGTATCGTCACGTAGCTCATCAGGGGTGGGTGCGCCGCGCCAATGCGAAAGTGTCAGACCGTTTGGGTGGGTGCTGTCTACAACTATAGCTTTTTTTTCTTTCAGCTCCGAGAAGGGTATAAACTGCTTTTTGCTCATAGGTATAAAGGTCTGAAACTGCCGGCACAGAAGCAAAAAAAGCATGTTGATTGGTGTTTAACCTGTCTATTCAATCAGTGAAATGTGATTATTGTTTCTCTATTGTAATCCTGAGCGTTAGTCGAGGAATCTTTTATGTCCTATATTTTGAAACTTTACTTTCCGAACCAAGCTATCCTTTCAAATTACCTCTAACCCTGGGAGCTTTACTTACCTACCGTTTCATTTTATGCTTTGGTGCCCTCACGGCCGGGAGGCCTCGTCTTCGGGCATCGCGCTGTGCGAATCTCTTTTGCTCATTCTTCGCAATGCCTGCGGCACCAGATATTCACAAGGCGCTCAACCCAAAGACAGAGAAATTTCTCATAGCAACTGCTTTTCTATAACTTGAACCCGTAAGCTTCGATATTTATCGTGGTCATAATTCCGTAGGGACAGGCCGCGACCTGTCCGCTCTATAGACTTAAACTATAGAACTACATGTTAACTATAGTAATGGCAGAAAGTCCCCCTTTGAAGGGGGCGAAGGGGGATGTTTAACCGTACCAGATCTCTCACGCTGTTCGAGATGACAAAGTAGAAGGCCAAAAACTCCCCGCCTTAAACTACCGGGAAGTGAGTTCAAAGGTAGCAAGCGTAGCTCTGAGGGGTTGGGGGTGGTTGGACCACGGCAACTATAAAACTATATCTATGGCTACTCCTACTCCTGTCCCTGCCGGGCCAGTTGAGTCGGGAGACTCAACACCATAGTAAGTCACGAGTCTGGAGACTCGCGCCAGAATTATGAACTATAATTCTACAGAAACTCCCTCTCCTGTACTTAGGAAAGGGCTGAGGTGAGGTAAAATCATAAAATCACTTCTTCTTTCTCCGACCGCGGCGGTTGGAGATGCGTTCCAGGCGTTTGCTTTTTACCCATTTCAGGTATTTTTGGAGTGGCTCGGCTGTTTGCAGGGCGGGTATGGAATTGTAAAGTACGGCCAGTTCGCGGTTCGTAAAGGTCAGGTGCAGCGTGCTGTGGCAGGGCTGACACAAGTCAGCGGTTGCGCCGTAACGACCGCCTTCTTCCCGGGGAACCAGGTGATGCCGCGACACTTGTTGCACTTCACGGCCACATAACTCGCAATGATGTTCTTCTTTTTTTCCAGCCATACGATAGATCAGCCTTGATTATCCTGAACAGTAAACTATAGCAGCAGGTTTTATACACTCTCCTCTAAACTATAGCAGTAACTATAGCTCCTTACGTATGATTAATCTGTACATTTGCCGCCCTGATTTGATTACCAAACTTGAACTATGGAAATGAATAACGATCAGTCTGTAGAATTTGCTGCACCTGCAATAGAAGATCATGTCCCTAAAAAAGAGATCCGTGAAGGGCTGCTGATCTTTACCTTGGCTGCCATCCAGTTTACCCACATGATGGACTTCGTGATCATGATGCCGCTGGGGCCGCAACTGATGCGCGTGTTCAACATTTCTCCAAGCGAGTTTGGTTTGCTGGTGTCGGCTTATACATTCAGTGCTGCGGTTGCCGGTTTCCTGAGCGCCCTTTTCATCGACCGCTTCGACCGGAAACACGCCATGCTGGGCCTATACCTTGGCTTTACGCTTGGTACGCTGGCTTGTGCCCTTGCCCCTACATTTATAATGTTGCTGGTTGCCCGTGTTGTGGCTGGTGCCTTTGGTGGTGTGCTGGGTGCGCTTATTCTGGCTGTTATCGGCGATGCCATACCGGAGCAACGACGTGGCGCGGCTACAGGTAAGGTAATGGCAGCTTTCTCTGTTGCATCTATCGCGGGTGTGCCTGTAGGTTTGTATCTGGCGAGTATATCCAGCTGGCATGCGCCTTTTTACCTGCTGGCCGGGTTAAGTTTTATAGTTTTGCTGGCCTCGTTTAAGTTATTGCCTCCTATGCGCGGGCACCTTACCAATGCCGTTAAACAAAATCCTTTCCTGGTTTTAAAAGAAATACTGCAAAAGCGAAACCTGCAGTGGGCGATGGCTTTGATGATCGCACTAACGATGTCGGGTTTCCTGGTAGTGCCTTTTATTAGTCCTTATATGGTGGCTAATGTGGGTTTTTCTGAAACAGAGTTGAGCTATATTTACCTGTTTGGAGGTATTGCAACGGTATTTACATCGCAGTGGGCCGGCCGCCTGGCCGATAAGTTTGGGAAGCATAAAGTTTTTATTATCTCGGCTGTGCTTTCGTTTGTACCTATCCTGCTTATAACAAACCTGCCGCCTGTGCAGCATTATGTAGCGCTTATAGTTACTACTATTTTCTTTATCTTTTTCGGAGCGCGTTTTGTGCCGGCCATGTCGCTTATCACGTCCAGCGTAGAGCCTAAGTTGCGGGGCAGTTTTATGAGCATTAACTCTTCGGTGCAGCAGCTGAGCGCAGGTGTGGCAGCCTTTGTTTCGGGGCTGATCGTGCAGGAAGCGGCAGACGGAAAGCTACAGAATTTTGCCTGGGATGGCATACTGGCCTGCCTGATCACGCTGATCGCTATCTGGGTGGTTCGCTACATTAAAACTGTTGGGTAAGGAATACTTTTACGGAATTATTGCGTACGTATTAGCTATAAACTGAGAGAAACTATGGCAAAAAAATCTTTTAACGAGCTTATCAGCAGCCCCGGCATGCCTGTTTTAGTAGACTTTTACGCCGACTGGTGCGGCCCCTGCAAAACCATGAACCCGGTTATCCAACAGGTCGCCTCTGAGTTTTCGGGTAAGCTGAAAGTGATAAAAGTGAACGTAGATAATAACCAGGCTGCCGCGTCGCAATACCGTGTGCAGGGAGTACCTACCTTTATCCTGTTTCACAAAGGCGAAGCCGTTTGGCGCCAGTCCGGTGCATTGCCAGGCCACCAGTTAGCCCAGGTTATCAAGAAATATGTGGCGTAAGGTAATTTTGAATAACTGAATTCTGAATTACTGAACTGGATAAAAGGCTGAACGAGAAGTACACATAGCATCAGATTTTTTATTAACGGCTGTTAGAGAAGCCTGTCATTATGCCTTAACTTTTACTCTCCAGTATCTCTTTAAGCAATTGCAGGTCTTTTTGGTTTGCCTTTTTCATGGCGTTTGCCATAAAGGGAGCAAACAGTTTCGAGAACCCCTTCGGCTGGCCTGCATTTCGTAATGTCATCCGGGTTTTGTCAGCACTAACTGCTTCCCAGGTATAAGTGGTCTCCATCGGGAACGGCCCTTGCGCAGTTCGCATTACGAGTTTTAGCCCCGGTTCAAATTCAACTATCTCATAAGTGTAAGCCAGTTGTTTACCCAGGAACTGCGCCTTAAATGCAACTAACGAACCAACAGCCAGCGGCTTAGGCGTTTTCCATTCTGCCGACTTAATATTAACATACCACACGGGGGCATTATCAGGATTGGCGGCAAAGGCTGCTACTTTCTCACGAGGGCATTCAATAATTATTTCTGTTTGTATATCTACTGGCTTCATTCCCTAAAATTATCTTAATTACTCGTTTTCTTACCCACAATTTCTATTTACCCAGCAACTCTGATAAGCCAACCTGCTCAAACAGGATCCGTCCGATTTTTAGTTGAGACCAGCCCTCTTTTAGTTTGTAAGTAAACCTGGGAGTTTCATTCTCAAGCACACATTCTATAAAGTACTCTTTTATACTTTCATAACTGCTGCTATGTAATTGTTCTTCCAGTTGCAGCAAATGTGTTGAGATAAGGAAATATGAGCCTTTTATCTTTGTCAGCCCGTTTATAGTTGTTTGTGTAATATCCAGTGCATCATCCACATTTGTCCCCCTGAATATCTCATCAAAAACAGCAAAGCACTTTTGAGAATTTTCTGTGGAACGAACCACTTTTCTTAGATTCTCAATCTCTGCCATAAAATGACTATAACCATCCCGCAGGTTATCATTCAGATTGATAGCGATAGCTATAGTATTAAAGTAAGGCACCGTACAGGTTGAAGCCGGAACAGTAAAGCCAACATGAGCCAGGTAAACACAAAGTCCGATCGCTTTCAGCAATGTGGATTTACCAGACATATTTGGACCTGTAAGCAACAACACATTCTTATCCTCTTCTAACAGCAAGGTATTCCTGACAGGAGATTTAACTATAGGATGGTAAAAATCTCCGATACTGAAGTTATCATCACTAAACCCTGGAAAAGTAAAGCCATGTACAAGTGTAGCCTTAGCCACAGACCAGTATGCTTCAAAAGTAAAAAAGTAGTCCCAGAAAGCGCTAACCTCATCCTGATTTAAAGTGCTAAGCTGCTCTGAGAACTTTATCATATCGCGTACCCTGAATCGATGCTCCAGCACTTGATTTGCCAGTTTATCCAGGTTAAGTGAATTCAGGAATGAAACAGTACGTACCAGATCTGATTTAAACTGTTCCGGAAACACAGCACTGTTAAGTCTGTTCAGGTATTGCGCCTGTAATCCATTTAGTAACTGTATTAGCTGAACCAGCTTTGACTGTAACTGCTGTCGCTCTGTTTCAGATGTTTTCAGACGCAGCCAACTTTGCAACTTCTTTTTATTAAGGCCGGTTCCCGCTATAGCTACCATAAAGGTGTGCACTTCAAGCAGATCAAGCTTGCGGTATGTGAAGTTCTCCATCACTGCCCAATTTGCAAGCATACCCTTTATAACAGTAGTTCTGTCCCTGACTTCAGCTTCTGTTACTGGTGGAGTAGTTAGCAGGTAAAGTAGTTGTTCCTCAGAATAGGTATTATTGGTAAAATTGAAAAAAGGCAAAACATCCTCTTTCAGCTTCAAATCATGAATCTGCATCATATTTCTATAGTTAGAGCCTCTACAACTGCAAAATAAACACAGTCGGTCCGCCGGCTTTGCTTTTAACCCTGATGCTGCCGCCATGCTGGCGCATGATCTGTTTAGACAGGCTTAGCCCGATGCCGGAACCTTGTTTTTTGGTGGTGTAAAAAGGGATAAAAAGCCTGTCAAGCACCTCATCCGGAATACCAGCGCCGTTGTCGCGCACTTCTATCCGCACCTTGTACTTGTTAGTTTCATCGGCATAAGCTACAACTTCCACGCTTGGGTCAGAGCTTTGCTCGCAGGCTTCCATCGCATTTTTAAGCAGGTTTATCAGTACCTGTTCCAGTTGTTCCGGGTCGGCCTGCAGGGTAATATCTGAGGGTACCAGGTAAGTCGAAAGCTCCACATGTGCTGTCTCAAAGTAAGGTTTCAGGAGCGTGTGCACATCGCGGAGCAGGTTATTTATGCTTATAGTTTGTAGTTCAGGTAAAGGCAGTCGCATCAGGCGCCGATAGTTCTTAACAAAATGCAGCATACCGGTTGTGCGCCGTTCTATCGTTTTCAACCCGTCCTGAATGTCTTCCAGGGCTTCCTCACTGATCGGTTCTCCGGCTTGGCGTGCTTCCAGTTCATCCTCCAGTATACCATTTACCGTGGATGTAAGCGAGATAACCGGCGTCATAGAGTTCATGATCTCGTGGGTCAGTACCCGTATCATTTTCTGCCAGGTCTGTACCTCCTGCTCTTCCAGTTCGGCCTGTATGTTATGCAAACTCACGATCTTAATGCTTTTGCCCTGCGATACCAATACGGTAGCATGCACCGACAACAGCAACTGCTCGTGGTTATGGTGTAAGGTAACCAATGCCTTTTCGTTGCTTCCTACACGTTGCAGTACTTCCAGCAGTTCTTCGCTCACCCTGTTCAGGGTTTTAATGTTGGTAAAATGTGGTTGGTGCAAAAGCTCTTTGGCTACATGGTTCAGCAACAACACATTTCCGTCCTTATCAAAAGAAAGTATGCCAATACCAATGTGCTCCACTATAGCCTGCAGGTATAAATAGTGTGCCTGCTTATCCGCTTTTATCTTCAAAAACGAATCAGATATTTCATTAAAGGCCTTGTAAAGATGGGTGTACGTCTGGTCGCCTCCTTTTTCAGGGAAGCGCTGTGTAAAATCAGAATGGCGGATAGCTTCCAGGAAACCGGTTATATCGTGGTTGGTACGCTCTACAAAATGGATCAGGGCGTATAGTTGCATAGCTAGCAGCACCCCAATACAGAAAGCGGCTATGTACCATTCGGTGCGGAAGAGCACTACCATAAGGGCAACCATACTTAGCAGAGCCAGGCCAACATGCAGCAACAATTTTGCCCTGAATCTATTATAGCCCATGTTTCTCGATTCGGCGATAGAGTGCGGTGCGGGTTATACCTAGTTCTTTGGCGGCATGCGTAATGTTACCGGAATGCTTCACGAGCACTTTCTGCACCATCTGCTTTTCAAGCGCCTCCAACGTATGATCCCCGTCCGACAAAACCGGACCGCTGGTATACTCCCCATTTCCCTGGTCCGGCTTTGAATCAGTATCAGGTGCAAAGTAAAAGTCTTCTTCGTGTAGTTCGGTGCCATCGCACATTATAATGGCACGCTCCATGGCATGGTCCAGTTCACGTATATTTCCTGGCCAGTAATAAGCGTTCAGGCGGCGCAAGGTTTGGGCATTCATGCTCAGGCCTTCGCGGTTATATTTTTTGCTGTATAGTTGCAGGAAGTGCTCAGCCAATAGCTTTATATCTTCTTTTCGCTCACGCAGCGGCGGCAACTGTATCTCTACGGTATTGATCCGGTATAATAGGTCCTGGCGAAAAGTTCCTTGTTTTACCATGTCGTAAAGGGGCATGTTGGTCGCGCAAACCAGGCGGATATCGATAGGCCGCGGTTTATTGGTACCAAGCCTGATAACCTGGCGGTTTTGCAACACAGACAGCAGTTTCGCCTGCAAGGCCAGCGATAAATTACCGATCTCATCCAGGAACAGCGTACCACCATCAGCAGCTTCCATTCTGCCTACCCGGTCTTCTTTGGCATCTGTAAAGGCTCCTTTTGCATGTCCGAAGAGTTCGCTTTCGAATAATGTTTCGCTTATTGCACCCAAGTCTACTTTTTCAAAAGCCTTGTTTGCTCGTTTAGATTTCTGGTGTAATGCCCGGGCTGCCACTTCTTTACCTGTTCCGTTCTCACCTAATATCAACACGTTGGCATCGGTGGCGGCTACTTTATCTATAGTCTGGTACACCCGCTGCATCGCCGGCGATATCCCGATAAACTCGCCGTAATGGAAAGTTGAAGGCACATTTGATTTAGGAGCCTGAACTATAGCCCGATCAAGAATTTGCTGGCAAGCAGATTTAAGTATAGCTACCAATTTATCATTACGCCAGGGCTTCAGTACAAAATCGGTGGCACCTTCTTTCAGGGCACGTACAGCCAGCTCTATATCGCCGTAAGCCGTCATCAGGATAACCGTTACATTTGGGTCAAGCTGTTTTATCTGCTTCAGCCAGTGCAGGCCTTCTTTACTGCTGGTGGCACCTGCGCTATAGTTCATGTCCAGCAATACCAGGTCGATGGAAGATTCTGCCAGTATGGTGGGAATCTGGTATGGGTCAGATGTAGTCTTTACGGATGCGAAATGTTGTTTCAGCAATAACCTGCCTGCTGTCAGGATATCTTCTTCATCATCTACAATTAATACGTGGCAGGCAATTTTACTCATAGTTTGGGTAGTAGTGTGTTCTGTTGATTATACTAATGTAAGTCTTTTTCATGCAATAAATCAAACTGTCCGCTATGCTTTAGTTAAGCTCTGCCCTCAGTTTTTGGCTGTTCCCCATCTGCGTTTATACAGAGTGTCCGGTTGCAGACAGTACACTGTTCGATTGCGAACACTATAAACATAGCGCCAGCACTATAAACAGCCTTAAAACACTGAATACAAGCATATTACCTAAAATGGCACATATATTGACAAACCCATATCATAAGAACACAATTGCCTGTAATTATGGATCGCGTAATAGAGAAAAAGAAGTACCCGCCTAAAAAAATAGCCATTATAGCTACTGTAACACTGGTGCTGGTACTTGTTATTTACAACCTACTTTTTGCTGAACATACCACTAAACTAAATGTAGAGACCCAGCGCATAACCACAGGTAGTGTGCAGGAAGGCACTTTCCAGGAGTTTATTGCTGTAGATGGTTCTGTTGATCCGCTTAAAACGTTTTTCCTGGATATTACAGAAGGTGGACGCGTTGATAAAATCTATACTGATGATGGCAAAATGGTGCAGAAAGGCGATACGATCCTGAAGCTATCCAACACGACGCTCCAGATCGACTTTATGACCCGCGAAACGCAATTATACGACCTGATGAACGAGCGCCAGAACTCTGAGATACTGATGAAGCAGGACCAGATACGTAAGATGAATGAGCTGGCTGAAATAGATTATAACCTGACAACTGCTGAGCGCACTTATACCCGTAACAAAATGCTTATAGCTGAAGGCGCTATCTCAAAAGAAGAGTACGAAGCATCTAAAGATAATTACCAGTACCTGAAGCGTCGTAAAGACCTGGGGGAACGATCTGTGAAACAGGATGCCCAGTTGATGGATGACCGCCTGCGCCAGTTAGATGAATCGATACGGAGAATGCAGGCTAACATTAACATGGCCCGCAACACCCTGAATAACCTGTATGTAGTAGCTCCCTTTACCGGCCAGTTATCAACGTTAAAAGCGGAAGTAGGAGAAAGCAAAGCAGCCGGAGAAAATATTGGCCAGGTAGACGACCTGAACGGCTACAAAGTAAAAGCAAACATTGATGAGCACTACATCTCAAAAGTGTACCCCGGCCTGGATGGCAGCTTTGAGTTTAACGGCAAGACCTATAAAGTAAAAGTGGCCAAGGTTTTCCCCGAAGTACAGAATAACACGTTTCAGGTGGATATGGAGTTTGCAGAAGGTACACCCGAAGGTATTCGTCGTGGGCAGACACTGCAGCTAAAACTAAACCTGAACGATGGCGGCAAAGCAATACTTTTACCACGTGGTGGCTTTTACCAGAGCACCGGCGGCAACTGGATCTTTGTAGTGGATAAGTCCGGTAGTTTTGCCGAGAAACGAACTATAAAACTAGGCCGACAGAACCCGAACTACTACGAAGTTATAGATGGCCTGAAGCCCGGTGAGAAAGTTATAGTTTCATCTTACGATAGCTACGGCGACATTGACCGGCTGGAACTGAAGTAATGGTTAATCATTGATAGTTAATTATTTAGATCAGCAATACAACTTTCTAACTTCTAAACTTTTTAACTTACTAACTAATACAACCCGCTCCGATAGTACAAAATAAAACTAAAAACATTTAAAGCTACACCGCAATATGAACAAGGAACTACTCATCGAAACCAAACAGCTACAGAAAAAATATGTAACTGATACTGTGGAAACTACTGCCCTGGCAGGTGTTGATCTAAGCATTGCCAAAGGCGAGTTTGTAGCCATTATGGGCCCGTCTGGTTGTGGTAAATCTACGTTACTGAACATTCTTGGCTTACTGGATTGCCCATCGGCTGGTATGTTTAAATTTTTGGGAGAGGACATTACACATGCCAGCGAACGCCAGCGCGCTAAGATCCGCAAGCAAAACCTGGGCTTCGTGTTCCAGAGCTTTAACCTGATAGATGAGCTGACCGTGGAAGAAAACATTGGCCTGCCACTGGCTTACCTTGGTGTGAGCAAAGCCGAGACCGAGAAACGCGTAATGGAAGCCATGGAACGCATGGGCATTGCACACCGTCGTAACCACTTTCCGCAGCAGTTGTCTGGTGGTCAGCAGCAGCGTGCCGCCATTGCCCGTGCCACGGTATCTAACCCAAGCCTGATACTGGCCGATGAACCAACCGGTAACCTGGACTCGGTGCATGGCCGCGAAGTGATGGCTTTACTTACCGAACTGAACGAAGCCGGCACTACTGTAGTAATGGTAACACACTCTCCTTCTGATGCTGAATATGCCCACCGTATTGTTAACCTCTTTGACGGACAGATCGTGACAGAGAACCTGAACGTAAGAAAGCATGTGGCAGAACTACTTTAAGGTCGCGCTCCGCAATATTTACCGCAACAAAGTTTATGCTGCCATTAACATTGCCGGACTGGCTTTAGGTATAGCTTCCTGTATCCTTATTTTTTTATATGTGCAGGATGAGCTCAGTTATGAAAGTCACTTCAGTAAAGCTGACCGTATTGTAAGGGTAGCAGCTGTAATAGAGCACGAAGGGCAGGTAAATAAATTTGCCTTGTCTGCTGCTATCCTTGCCCCTACACTTTTAAAAGATTACCCCGAGCTGGAGCGTGTAACCCAACTGGTAAGTGCCCGCAAGCAAACCGTATGGTACAAAAACAAAAGCTTTAACGAAGGCAACCTGTTCTTTGCCGATAGCTCCTTTTTCCGTGTGTTCGATTACGAGTTCCTGGCCGGTAACCCTGCTACTGCCTTAAACAAGCCCCGAACTATAGTTATAAGTGCGCAACTGGCAGGTAAGTATTTTGGCGGAGCCGAGCAGGCTATAGGCCAGGTGCTAAAATTCAGCCGCGACTCGTACATGGTAACAGGTGTTTTCCTTGACGAGAGACACTCGCATATACAGGCCAACGCATTTTTATCCCGCAGCACCCTCGACACCAGACGCCAGGACATCCTCACCGATGACAACCACTGGTTTAACATGAGCCGCTATACCTATGTGCTTCTGCAGGATGCCTCCCAGATTACCCCTTTTCAGGAAAAACTGAAGACATTTGCAGCCACCCATGTTACGCCCTGGATAAAAGAAAACAAGCTGAATGCTGCCATGAGCTTTGTGCTGCAGCCATTACCTTCCATACACTTCGATACCGTTTTCAGCTCTGATCTTGCACCGGCTGGCAACATTAACTACATCTATATTTTTGCGGCAGTGGCCGTTTTTTTGTTGTTAATAGCCAGCATCAATTACATGAACCTGGCAACCGCCCGCTCCTCCAAACGCGCCAAAGAAGTAGGCCTGCGCAAAGTGGTAGGTGCTTACCGTTCCCAGATCATCTGGCAGTTTATCGGCGAGTCGCTATTCATAACCCTACTGGCTGTAGTACTGGCACTTGCCCTGGTACAGATCCTGATCCCGAGTTTTAATGCGCTAACCGATAAAAATTTCGATGCCAACTTCTTTTTACAACCTGAAGTTTCGCTGGCTCTTTTTGCGATCATCCTGTTTATTGGTGCTATTGCAGGCAGTTACCCGGCTATTTTCCTGTCGGGTTTTAAGCCTATAGATGTGCTTAAGGCAGATAAAAGCCCGAAAGGCGGTAACGCAACGCTCAGAAAAACGCTTGTTGTGATCCAGTTTACGATCTCGCTCATCATGATCATCGGAACTATAGTTGTGTTTAGCCAGATGCGGTTTTTAAAGAACCGTGATTTAGGTTTTAACAAAGAGCGTGTCTTAGCCATCGATATACCTGTGGGCGACTCGATGCTGGTAAAACAATTGCCAACTATAAAACAGGAACTGCTCAGTCACCCCAACATCGAACATGTTTCTAATTCGGTCAATATCCCGGCTGAGTCTATCAATACCTTGCTGATATTTGCTGAGAAGGACGGAAAAACCTTACAGAATGCCATGGATGCGATGTTCGTGGACTATGACTTTATAGATGTGATGGGGATAGAGCTGAAAGAAGGCCGTAATTACTCCCGCAACTATAAGACCGACCTGAGAGGCGGCCTGATCATAAACGAGGCTGCAGCTAAAAAAATGGGCTGGGAAGACCCTATCGGGAAAAAGATAGAAATGGCTGACTGGGATGCAAAAGTGATCGGGGTAGTAAAGGACTTCCACATAAAATCGTTACACACCAACGTAGAGCCGCTGGTGCTTGCCCTGGTGCCTGAGTCGCCGGGTTATTTGCTGGTGCGCTACAAACCACAGAACATACCGGCAACTATAGGTTTTATACAGGAAAAGTGGCAGGCCTTCGATACAAAGCACCCAATGGAATACTTTTTCCTGGATGAGCACTTTGACAAACAATACAGGGCCGAAGAAAAGATGCTGACGGTGTTCGGTTACTTTGCCGGTTTAACTATATTTATTGCCTGCCTCGGTCTGTTTGGCCTGGTATCGTTTACGGCAGAGCAACGCAACAAAGAGATAGGTATCCGGAAAGTACTGGGCTCCTCTACAGGCAGTATTGTGTTGCTCCTCTCCCGCGACTTTGCCCTGCTGGTGCTGATCGCTATTGTGCTGGCAATACCTGTGGCGTGGTATGGCATGGATAAATGGCTGCAGGATTTTGCTTACCGCACCAGTTTAAGCTGGTGGATATTTGCCATTGCCGGTTTTGCTGCCATGTCGATCGCTTTGCTGACCGTAAGTTTACAGGCGGTTAGAGCTGCCTTGCAGGACCCTGTAAAGGCTATTCGCACACAGTAACCAACTATAGTTTAACTAAACTCCTACCCATAAAACGTATGAAAAAGCTACTTTACTCGCTTGCCTTAGTACTTCCTTTAACCTTACTAGCGCAGGATGTTCACAAATTCAGCCACACGTTACCGCTGTCTGGCACCAAAGAAAGCAACATACGGCTTGAGATACCGGCCGGTGAACTGACCCTTAAAACCGGTACTTCCCAACTGATAGACACCAAAGTAAACTATAACCTGAAGGACTGGAAGCCGAGCACCAACATAACCCGGAACAATGGCAGCACCAGCTTAACTATAAAACAGAAGAGCAACAATGGCAATAACGATGCAGGCGAAAACAAATGGAACGTAAGCCTGAACAAAAGCACTCCACTAAACCTGTCGCTAACGATGGGTGCCGGAGAATCTGACCTTGACCTAAGCAACAGCCGCTTGCAGAAATTGGAAGTAGAAGCCGGTGCCGTTAGCTGCGACATAAACCTGAAAGGCAGCACCGTAAAAGTAGTTGAGATCGCGGCCGGCGTAGGCGAACTGAACCTGGACATGACCGGTAACTGGGACCACAACGTGCAGGTAGATATTTCGGGAGGCATTGGGGAAGTAAATCTAAAGCTGCCTAAAAATGTTGGCGTGCGCCTGAACCCGACCGGGCTTGGCAGCAAAAACCTGAACGGCTTTAAAAAGAAAGGAAGCTATTACCAGAATGCAGCCTACGGCAAAAGCAAACATACGCTAACTATAAACGTATCCGGTGGCATGGGCAGCATAAATGTAGTGGAAGGGTAAGATCAGTTTTACCACACACAAGCACACATTTTACAACTATACGTTTAGGGCCGCAACCTTCGTTTTAAGCTTCTGTTACCGACTATAAAACTATGACTCTACGAAAAACACTCCTGCTGCTTAGCCTCACTGCTTTACTTGGTTGCTCCTCTGCCCGACCTGGCCAAATCTCGCAATCACTGCTGGAGCAATCCGACGACAAGTACCAGGTAACTATAGACTTGACCAAGGTGAAGGACGATAAAGTGCAGGTTACTGTAGTGGCCCCGGAACAGAAGCAGGAAGAACTGATCTACAACATGCCCAAGATCGTACCGGGAACTTATTCTGTCTCTGATTTCGGGAAGTTTGTAACAGAGTTTACAGCCCTGGATAAAAAAGGACAAAAGTTACCGGTACAGCAACTGGATGCCAACCGCTGGCGCGTAAAAGATGCCGACGATCTGCACAGCATAACTTACTGGGTTGATGACACCTTCGACTCTATGCGAAAGTCTGATGCCATATTTGAGCCGGGCGGAACGAACATTGAACCTGGAAAGAACTTTTTGCTGAACACCTTCGGGTTTGTGGGGTATTTTGATGGCATGAAGCAAATGCCTTACCAACTAACTATAACCAAACCGGAAGGATTTTATGGTTCTACACCACTCATTGCAACATCCACCACCGCTACGTCAGACACCTACTTTTTACCGGACTACGTAACGCTGGCCGACTCGCCATTAATGTACAACCGCCCTGACACCACAATACTTGACTTAGGCGAGACCGATGTTCTGGTATCTGTCTACTCCCCAAGCGGTAAGGTAAAATCGCAAACTATAGCAACCAACATTAAAGATATACTGGAGGCGCAGCGCAGTTATCTGGGTGGTAAACTGCCTGTTGATAAATATGCATTCCTGGTTTATGTGCCGCAACGTGTTGGTAAATCCGGTTCGTATGGCGCCCTTGAGCATTCCAATTCATCGGTATACTTTTTACCTGAAATGCCCGACGAACAGTTCAGCAGCACCATGCGGGATGTGGCTGCACACGAATTTTTCCATATCGTAACCCCGCTAACAATACACTCCGAGCAGATCGGCAACTTCGACTTTATAAACCCGGATATGTCTAAACATTTGTGGATGTACGAGGGCGTAACCGAATATTTTGCCTCGCATATGCAGGTGTATGAAGGACTGATAGACCTGGACACTTACCTGAACAAGATACAGGAACATATTGCTACAGCACGCGCTTACTATAACGATACCCTTCCGTTTACCGAAATGAGCGCTAACGTACTGCAGCCTGCCTATGAGAAAGAGTATGGCAATGTGTATCAGAAAGGCGCCCTGATCGGGTTGGTGCTGGATATACGACTGCGCGAGCTATCAGACGGGAAATACGGCCTCCGCGATTTAATGCAGGACCTGGGCAAAACCTATGGCAAGAATAAATCCTTTAAAGACGAGGAGCTGTTTGATAAGATAACCGAACTGACCTACCCCGAGATACGCGAGTTCTTTACCACGTATGTGGAAGGCAGCCAGCCACTCCCGTTCGAAGAAACTTTCAGCAAAGTCGGCATCATCTACCAGCCTCTGTCGAAGCAGATGATAAACTCATACGGTGGTTTTGTACCGGGTTACGATGCTGAAACTGGCAGAATTATAGTTGAGTCGACGGAAGGGATGGACGCTTTTGGCAAGGAGCTCGGGCTGAAAGACGGCGACCAATTACTGAAATGGAACGGTACCGACATATCGCCAGCCAACATACGCGAACTGATAGGCGAAGACCTGCAGGCCATGGAGCCCGGCGATGAAGTAACTGTAACCGTTAGCCGCAAAAACAATCTATCCAAGCCTACAGAAGTAACCCTGACAGCCAAAGTAAAGCAGATGGAACGTATGGTACCCCATTACCTGCAGCCAGACCCGGAAGCTACACCAAAGCAAAAAGCACTTCTGAAAGCATGGCTCAACTTGAAAACAGAATAAAACCTGACCAGGCAAACAAGCTACAATACAACAGTTAACCCTACTACTTATCACTTCAAAACCACAACCTCAACTATACAGATACACAACATATTGCGAATATTATATTTACATTGCAAACAATAACACCCCGTTCAGGTTAGTTTATTATCCGGCAAAAAGTATAGTTACTTATTGTGGGAAATGTATAATTTTGCGCACTACGATCAAACTATAGTTTGTATGCTTTTTTACTTTTGCCGATTCTTTTTATTTTTTGTACTTATTTCGCTTTCACTTACAGGATATTCCCAGAATTTCGGGGTGAGTGGTATTGTGCGGTCGGCGGCAGATAACGAAGCATTGATTGGTGCTACCGTATCGGTGCCACAACTCCGTATCGGGACGACAACCGATGCGAAAGGGTTTTATAGTTTGTCCCTGCCTGCGGGCACCCACGAACTGCAAACAACTTACATTGGCTTTTTGCCAGCAACGCAAACTATAACTGTTACCACCTCCGCCCAGACTATAAACATTAGCCTGCAGGCTACCGAAAACCAGCTGAGAGAAGTAGTAATTGAAGGCAACTCGCTGCAACGAAAACTGACCGACAACCGCATGAGCGTAGAGCAGCTCAGCTCTGTTGAAGCCAAATTGCTCCCTGCCCTGTTCGGGGAAGTAGACCTGATCAAAACTTTACAGCTAAAACCCGGTGTGCAATCTGGTGGCGAAGGCTCGTCGGGGTTATATGTGCGCGGTGGCGGTCCTGACCAGAACCTGGTTTTGCTGGATGATGCCGTTATCTACAACCCTTCGCATTTATTTGGCTTTTTCAGTGTGTTTAATCCCGATGCGGTGCGCAACGTGGAACTATACAAAGGCGGCTTTCCGGCGCAGTTTGGCGGGCGCTTATCGTCGGTGCTGGATGTGCGGATGAACCAGGGGAATAACGAAAAACTGCGAACAAGCGGTGGTATTGGCCTTATCTCATCCAGGTTAAGCTTAGATGGCCCGATCGTAAAAGACAAACTGACCTTCCTTGTTTCGGGACGACGCACGTATGTAGATACCTTTACCCGCGTTCTGAATAAAATGAACGAAGACAACAAAGAATACAGCCCAATCCCCGATTATTATTTTTACGACTTTAACGCACGCCTGAACTATAAACCAACTCCAAACGACGAGATAACTCTGAGCGGGTATTTTGGCCGCGACTTTTTTACGTTCGATGACGCTGATTTCAATTTCTCGTTCGACTGGGGCAATACCATGGGTGTGCTTAACTGGCGCCACGACTATAACTCACGGCTCGTTTCAAACACATCTGTTTCGGCAACCGGTTACCAGTACAACATACAAAACCAGATCGATGTGTTTAGTTTTAACCTGCTTTCCGATGTAAAAGACATTACCTTAAAAACTGACTACATCTGGACCCTGAATGATAAGCACAGTATAAAATTTGGCGCACAGGCAACCGACCATCGTTTTACGGTTGGCCGCCTCAACTTTAAAAGCGACGATGCAAACCAGAATTTCAGCGCTGGCAACAACTATAAAGCAAGCGAGTTTGGCGCCTACATTTCCGATGACTTTACGGTAAACCCGCTGCTGTCTTTGAATTATGGCCTTCGCGTTTCAGGGTTTAACAGCCAGGGCAAAACCTACGCTGCCCTCGAGCCCCGCGCAGCTGCCCGCTATAGTTTATCTGATAAAACATCTGTAAAAGCGAGCTACGCCAGCATGATGCAGTACATACACCTGGTGGCCAACTCCGGTGCATCGCTCCCAACCGATATCTGGTTTCCGTCTACGCCACGCGTAAAGCCGCAGCGCTCGCAACAAGTGGCTGCCGGCATCAGCCATTTATTCGGCGACGGAAAATACCTGGTAACTAATGAGACATACTATAAATGGATGCACCGCCAAATCGATTTCCGGGATGGCGCCAACCTGTTTGTGAACGATAGCCTTGAAAACGAATTCCTGTTTGGCAAAGGCGAAAGCTACGGAAACGAGATCTACTTCGAGAAAATAAAAGGCCGCACCACCGGCTGGATAGGCTATACCTTATCGTGGACCTATCGCCAGTTTGATGAGATAAACGAAGGCCGCCGCTTCCCGACGCGCTACGACCGCCGCCACGACATGAGCCTGGTATTATTGCATAAGCTAAATAAACGCCTGAGCCTTACCGGTGCTTTTGTGTACGGAACGGGCAATGCGTTTTCGTTACCAGTAGCCCGCTTCGCTTTCCAGGATGTGCAAGGCGAAGAGCCAAGTTATGTGCCTATTTACGAAGACCGCAACAGTTTCCGGTTAGATGCTTTCCACAGGCTGGACCTTGGCGTAGTGTGGAAGCTGAAGCCGAAGCGTGGTGAGGCCGACCTGACCTTTAACGCATATAACGCCTACAACAGGCGAAACCCTTATTTTGTATATTTTGAGCAACTAAAGGATGAGGAAGAAAACCAAACGATAGGATTCCGTGCCAAACAGGTTTCTTTGTTTCCGGTTATTCCTTCAGTTACCTATAATTTCAGATTTTAATGAAGCGCTTTTTATATTTAGCCCTGCCCCTGTTTTCTATCGTTGGCTGCAACATGGAGAAAGAGATCGAGATCGTGTTGCCTCCACATGAGCCGCAACTGGTTGTAGAATGTTACCTGGAGCAAGGCAGACCGTTTCAGGCTACTATACTCGAGACATCATCGTACTTCGATGCTCCTACGCCGCCTATAGTTCCGGACGCGGAAGTATACATTACTTTCCGGGATAAGCGTGTAAAACTAACGTACAGGCCTGGCTTCAACAACCGGACAAACAGCTACTATACGCACTCCTCTTATGCCAAAATGTATGGCAAGCCCGGCGAAGTATATGGTATTGAGGTAACCGATAGCAAAGGCCGCAAGGTGACAGGTTTTACTACTATTTTACCGAAAGTGCCTATTTCTAAAGTAGAATGGAAGTTTAACAACAAGGACAAAGCGTATTTGCTGACCACGTTCCAGGACGACCCGAACATTAGAAACTTTTACCGCTACATGACCCACCGCGACAGTCTGCAACGAGGCTCACAGCGGGAGTTTACAACAAACGACGAGCTGACAAACGGCAAAGAAACATCTTACGGCTCCGCCTACGATTACGAAGAAGGCGACACCCTGATCCTTTCACTTTTCAACATAGAAGAGCAGTATTACGAGTTCCTGCGGTCTGCAGAAGATGCCAAAAACTCGAACGGCAACCCATTCGCACAGCCAGCCAAAGTAAGATCATCCGTACAAGGCGGCTTAGGCATTTTCACGAACCTGGCAGTAGACAGAGATACGGTAATCATAGCTAAACCCTAAGCCGGTTACAGAACTATAGTCTGCAACCAAAACTGCAAAGGCAACGACATAAAAAAGGCCCGGGCTATAGTTTGCCCGGGCCTTTTGCATATCTATTTAGTTACAGGTTACTGAATGGCGATCAGTTCACGGATCAACCTGGTCATGCGTGGTTCGGCAATAGCAGCCGCATCTAAAATATCGCTCAGGATAACTTTTTTAATTCTGTCTGGAGTACCCATGTCGGTAATAACAGAGATGGCAAAACACGGAACACCCATGTGGCGCGCAGCAATTACTTCCGGCACCGTAGACATACCTACCGCATCAGCACCAATGGTACGGATGTAGCTGTATTCGGCCAGGGTTTCGAGCATTGGGCCTGGTACAGAAGCATAAACACCTGTACGCACTGTAAAACCTTCTTTAGCAGCTATCTCAACAGCCTGCGCTACCATTTTACGATCGTAGGCTTCGCTCATGTCCGGGAAGCGTGGGCCAAGCTCGTCCAGGTTAGGGCCAAGCAGCGGGTTAGACGGCTGCAGGTTGATGTGGTCTGTCTGGATCATCAGGTCGCTCACATTGTATTCCGGATTAAGGCCACCCGATGCGTTAGAAACGAACAGCTTCTGAACACCCAGCAACTTCATAACTCGAACCGGGAACACCACCTGTTGCATGGTATAGCCTTCGTAATAATGAAAACGGCCCTGCATCACTATTACACGGCGGCCTGCCAGAGTACCGAATATAAGTTTACCAGAGTGGCTCTCTACTGTAGAAACCGGGAAATGCGGAATGTCGGCATAGTTCAGGCTAAACTGTACTTCTATCTCTTTTACCAGCGCGCCAAGACCAGTGCCCAGTATAATACCAAACTCAGGTATAAAATTGTCGGTGTTCTGCTGTATGTAAGCTTTCGCTTCGTGTAGTTGCTGCATCATAATAGTAATCCTAAATGGCTGTAGTAATGGTTAATTTAAATTTGATTGTGCGAAATAGGCGATTTTATAGTTTATAATAAATGACATTCATCACAGGTTTCGGGCTTTAAACTATAAACCGCTGAACTATAGGTACCGGCAAGTTGCAAAAAATTACCCTGCCCCAAAAACAAAACTGCCCCAACTATAAAATAGCCGGGGCGGTTTAAAAAAGTTAAGTGTTTAAGAAGAGTTATTCACTCAATCACTTATTCAGTCATTCAAAATTACTCAACAGTCAGGTTGTAAGGCATACGCGTCTGGATACCCTGTATGTGCTCTACTTTCTTGTACATATTGTAAAGCGGGTATAGTTCGCCAAGTTCAGCTTTCACCTGCGTTTCTTTTACCTGCTTGCCTGCATCGCCCATCAGTTCTTCCAGGAACGACTTACGCGCCGGCAATTCTGTAATTCTGTAATCGTCTTTTATGTTCGCTTTAGCTGCAGCAATTTCAATGGCTGTTTCCAGTCCACCGAAAACGTCCACGAGGTTGCGCTGCTTGGCTTCTGCGCCAGACCAAACCCGGCCTGATGCATATTCTTTCAGCTTATCCTGTGTCATGCCGCGGCCTTGTGCTGCTTTCTTCGTGAACACATCGTAGATCTGATTGATCTGGCGCTGCACTACTTCCTGCTCAAACTCCGTCATTGGGCGGGTTAGCGTTGGCACATCAGAATACTTGCCGGTCTTCACGTTATCTATAGTTATGCCCAGCTTATTATTCATAAAGCCCTGTATGTTCGGGATAATACCAAACACGCCAATGCTACCTGTAATGGTGTTCGGGTGTGCTACAATGGTGTCGCAACCCATGGCCAGGTAATAGCCACCAGATGCCGCCATATCAGACATAGAAGCAATAACCGGCTTTACTTTTTTGGTCAGTTGTATCTCGCGCCACATTACATCCGAAGCAAGTGCACTACCACCCGGTGAACTGATACGCAACACCACTGCTTTCACTTTATCATCGAGGCGGGCCTTACGGATAGCATCTGCAAAACGCTCGCTACCTATCTCATCATCATCGCCTTTGCCATCCACTATATCGCCTTCGGCATAAATAACAGCAATGCGGTTTTTAGATGACTTCGACTCTTTTTTGCCTTCTGCTTTTTTGTACTTCGATAACTGCACCAGTTCCAGTTTACCATCTTTTTCTACACCTGATTTTTCTTTCAGATAAGCAATAGCTTCGTCATAATACCCAACATCAGTTATCAGGCCATATTTCTTGGCATCATCCGCATCACGCACCAGCAGGTTATCCGAAATGTTCTTCAGTTCTTCGTAGCTCTTGTTGCGTGCTTTGGCAATGTTGCGTAGCTGGTAATCGTTTATCGAGTTCAGGAATGACTCCATCTGCAGACGTGCCGGCTCACTCATTTTATCCAGGAAGAAAGGCTCTACAGCACTCTTAAACTCCCCTACTTTAAATATCTGCGGTTTGATGTCCAGCTTCTCCAGGGTGCCTTTAAAGAAGTAAACTTCTGAGCTCATGCCGTTAAACTCTACTGTACCCAGCGGGTTTACATAGATCTTATCAGCTACCGATGCCAGGTAATAAGCTTTTTCATTAGACAGGTCGGTGTAGGAAACGATAAATTTGCCAGACTTTTTGAAGTCGATCAGTTCGTTGCGGATCTCTTCGAGTTTGGCCATACCGGCATCCACGAAACGCATGTTCAGGAAAATGCCTTTAATGTTGTCGTCGGTCTTCGCTTTGCGGATAGATGCTTTGATCTGGTCCAGGCCATCGGTGCTTGATAAGCCGCCAAAAGCGAAGCCAAGTTCCTGCCACGGGTCCTGAGGATCGCGTTCGGCAATTGGTCTGTCGAGTTTCAATTCAAGTACAGAATTTTCTATGATCTTCACTTCATCTTTAGAGGCAGCGCTGGCAATAATGCCAACCATGATCAGGAAGCTGATCAGAGAGAATAAGAGCAGGCCAACTATAGTTGCCAGCACATATTTCAGGAATTGTAGCATATCAGGGTTTATATGGAAATCAATTTGTTACTGGAGAACGCTCTCCAACTACAATAAACAAAATTAAAGCTTATAGTTCAATAGCTAATACCTAACTCGACCAACCCCGCTATTGTATAGACAAACTTTTATAGTTAGAAAGTTAAAAAGTTTGGAAGTTAGAAAGTTGGGTTAGTTATAATTGCTGATTGTTGAATGGCTGGCTCTCCTAATATAAGTCGCAAAATATTGCGTCTCTACAAAATCCATTAAACTCTTTAACTTTCTAACTTTCTAACTTCCAAACTTTCTAACTTCTAGTATCTGTATTTCTTCCCCCACTGGGCTTGTAGTTGCTTGCGCATTTCTACTTCGCGGCCGTTGTTTCCGGGGTTGTAAAAAGCTGTGTTGGTTAGTTCCTGAGGCATAAATTCCTGCTCCACAAAGTTGCCTTCGTAGTCGTGGGCGTATTTATAGTTGTTGCCGTAACCTATCTCCTTCATCAGCTTGGTTGGTGCATTCCGGATGTGCAGTGGAACAGGCAGGTTTCCGGTTTGCTGCACCATTTGCCGGGCTGTTTTTATGGCCTTATAAGATGCGTTGCTTTTAGGTGATGTAGCCAAATATACCGTGCACTGCGACAGAATAATTTCTGCTTCCGGGTAGCCGATCATCTGCACAGCCTGGAAACATGAAGTAGCCATTAACAACGCGTTAGAGTTAGCCAGGCCAATATCTTCAGACGATGCGATAAGCAACCTACGTGCTATAAACTTAGGATCTTCGCCACCTTCTATCATGCGGGCCAGCCAGTACACAGCCGCGTTAGGGTCAGAGCCACGAATAGATTTGATGAACGCCGAAACCAGGTCATAATGCATCTCACCGGACTTGTCATACATCACAATGTTCTGCTGGGCAACCTGCTTTACAAGGTCGTTGGTAACTATAACTTCGTCTGCGCCCTGTACCCCTTCGGCTACAATTTCCAGCAGATTCAGAAGCTTACGCGCATCGCCACCCGATATAGTTAACAGTGCCTCGTATTCTTCTATTCTAACCTTGCGATGGCGCATCCATTCGTCCTGCTCCAGGGCTTTATCCACCAGTTCTATCAACTCGTCTTTGGTCAGGTGCTTGAGTATGTAAACCTGGCAACGCGACAGTAACGCCGAAATCACTTCGAAAGACGGGTTCTCGGTAGTAGCGCCAACCAGGGTTACAGTTCCTTTCTCCACAGCGCCCAGCAAGGCATCCTGCTGAGATTTATTAAAGCGATGGATCTCGTCTATAAAAAGTACCGTCCCTTGTCGTTTCTTAGCCTGGTCAATCACTTCCCGGATGTCTTTTACACCAGAGTTGATGGCACTTAATGCCACAAAAGGCACCTTCATCTGGTTGGCAATAATGTTAGCCAGCGTGGTCTTTCCAACGCCCGGAGGCCCCCACAGGATCATACTTGGTATCACGCCGCCCTCTATGTAGCGACGCAAAATGCCATCGGGCCCAACCAGGTGTTTTTGTCCGTAATACTGATCTAAATTGTGTGGCCGCATGCGCTCAGCCAACGGTATGTTCGGGTGGATCATCTACTCTATCGTTTACCTCTAAGGGTTTAAAGCAAAGTTACGGATTTGATTACAAAGAAGGCAAAGCTATAGTTTGTCACTCTTCGTTTGTCGGTTCTATCTTGTTTTTTCGCTCCAGGTGCTCCCTTGTTGCTTCGCTATCGTCGCGCATAGCCGGCTCAGTCATCGGGCTGCGTTCCGGCTTCTCGTCTCCAAACAAAACGCCCCATTGCTTAAAGTCCTCGGTGCGGTCAAACACTACTTTCAGCACTGCGATGATCGGCAGCGAAAGGAACATACCGGCAATACCGGCAATCTCACCGCCAACCACCACACCAACTATAGTTGCCAGGGCGTTTATCTTTACTTTAGAACCCACAATGCGCGGCATCAGGATATTGTTATCCAGGAACTGCACACCGGCAATTACGCCCAGCACTGTTAGTATAGGCCATAGTTCCGACGACGATGCCAGTGTCAGTAGCACGCCAATAATGTTGCCCAACAACGCGCCCACGTATGGTATCAGGTTCAGGAAAGCGAAGATGAGCCCGATAAGCAAGGCATGTTTTATACCGATGATCAGCAGAATACCTCCCAGCAAAATGGTCATGTACGTTACCTGGATCAGCAACCCGAAAAGGTAGCTTTTAATGATGACCTGCACCTCGCGTAGGGTCTCCTCCACTTTTTCATGTTTCTGTTCGGGGAACCAAAGGAAGACAAAGCGCAGCAACAGGTTTTTGTAGAACATGATCAGGAAAATATAGATAGGCAGCAGGCCCAGGAAAATGATCAGTGACGTAACCGAACCGGCCACGCCACCCAGCAACGTGCTGGCATAGTTGAGCATCTTATTGCTTTGTTCTTTTATAAAATTCAGTTGCTCAGCTGTAGAGAAAGGCGTAATACCTTCCAGCCACGAACTTAACGCTCCCAGGTGGTTCATTACATTTTTCTGGATCTTCGGAAAATCAGAGATCAGGCTGCCTATCTGCACCGAAAAGAACCAGATAATGAGCCCGAACACTATGGCCAGTGCCAGCAGACTTATCACAATACCTAACACATCGGGCACCCCTCTTTTCTTGAAAAAACGGAATACCGGCATCAGCATGATACTAATAAAAAATGCCATCAGCAGAGGTGCCAGCAGCCCTTTCGCCAACACAATTATCCACCCCAGAAAAAATAGTCCCATAATTTCCAGGGAGCGTTTTGCGGTCAGGGGCATGGTTTTCAGATCCATAGTTTTTTATATCGTTTTTTTGTAGCTCATCCTTATACGGAGTAAGTACAATTTGCGCGTACCTTTGCAGTATGAGTAAACAAGTACAGGTGCACGGAGCACTTTTCCTGGTGGCCCTGATATACGGAAGCAACTATAGTATAGCCAAAGAAGTGATGCCTGTTTACGTGGGGCCTTACGGGCTTATTGTTATCCGGGTGGTGTCGGCGGCTATCTTTTTCGGAATATTCTCGCGGCTGGTGGTAAAAGAGAAGATCGTAGGCTGGGCAGATAACATGCGGTCTGTACTTTGCGGCATTACCGGCATCGCTATTAACCAGCTCTGTTTCTTTGGCGGACTTAACCTTACCTCCCCTATCAATGCGGCGCTGCTGATGGTTATAGTTCCGATCATCGTGCTCATTTTCTCAGCGATACTGTTGCGGGAGCGGGTGAGTTTGCGTAAAGTTTCGGGTATTGCGCTGGCCTGTTCAGGAGCTTTTCTGCTGATCTATAGTTCGCGGGGCGAGGGTACGCCCGGAAATTTGTGGGGTGATCTGCTTATAGTTTTAAATGCCGCAAGCTATGGTTTGTACCTGGTGCTGGTAAAGCCTCTGATGCAGAAATACAATGCCTTTACTATAGTTAGCCGCATTTTTGCCGTGGGAGCAGTTATAGTTGTGCCATTCGGGTTTAACCAGGTTATGGCCCCAAACTATAGCTCGTTCCCAGCGGAGATCTGGTATGCTATTGTTTTTATGGTGCTGGCTGTAACTATAGTTGCGTACCTGTTCAATACCTGGGCGTTACGCTATGCCAATCCCTCGCTGGTGGGTGCCTACATTTACCTGCAGCCACTCATGGCCATTTTTATAGCTATCGGTTTCGGGAAAGATGTGTTTACCATGCAAAAAGGAATTTACGCCTTGCTGATATTTACAGGTGTGTACCTGGTAAGCCGCACAAGGCAGAATGTCGGGACTGGTGAGTAACGGAAAAAGACTTGGCAGCGTGCGCAGTAGCTGCTAGTGTCTGTCCTTTCGTTGTCATTTCGACGAAAGGAGAAATCTGGGTTCTATAGTTTAATCCTCTGCTTTCCTAAACCAAGCTATCCTTTCAAATCACTTCAAATCCTGGAAGCTTTACTTACCTATAGTTTCAAATCAGCCTTGATGCCCTCATGGCCGGGAGGCCCCGTCTTCGGGCATCGCGCGGTGTACATTTCCTTTTCTCGTACCTCGAAATGCCTTTCGGCACCGGAAATCTACAAGGCGCTCAACCCAAAGACTGATATCTTTCTCATAGTTACCTCTATTCTATATTTGGAAACAGCATTTCTTCGATATTAATCGTGGTTGTATTTCCGTAGGGACAGGTCGCGACCTGTCCGTTGATGGACTGTAACTATAGAACTATAAAGGCAACTATAACAATAGCAGAAGTATCCCCTTGAGGACAAGTGAGAACGGGAGTTCGAAACTTGCGAGAATAGCTCAATAGGGGTGTTAAATCACTAACTATAGAACTGTAAATCCAACCATAACTAAAGCAGAAATCTCCCCGCATTAGACTACCGAGAAGAGATTTCGAAGGTAGCGAGCGTAGCTCTGAGGGGTCGGGGGTGGTTGGACCACGCAAACTTTAAAACAAAACACTCGTCTAAACCAACCATCCTTTAAATCTCAAAAATCTTAGTTCAGGTGCAAATACAAAAAAGCCCCGCGAAATGCAGGGCTTTAAGTTTCCATCTGACCATTTGTTACCTGCTTAGTACCAGCCGGCTGCGGTATAGTTTATTGTTCATTTTTACTTCACAGATGTATATACCGGTCTGCATGTCAGCGCTTCTAATTTCCAGCTCGTGCGTACCTGCTACGAGTTGTTTAACCGGCACTTCCCGCACCAAACGCCCTCTTATATCCAGTATCCGCACAGCTACCGCCGACGGTTCCGTTACTTTTAGCCGCATGGTCGCTGAGTTGGAGAACGGGTTTGGATAGATACTGAGCTCCTCATTTTCGGTTACCAGTTTCTCATCTTTGCTGTGGCTTGCCAGCATATTGTCCGGCATATCGCCCACATAGTATGGCCGCATCATTTCGTGGTCTTCATGCGAGAGAATATGGCAATGCCACACGTACAATCCTTCCCTGTCGAACTTCGCTACCAGGCGGGTTACTTCTCCGGGTGCTATGGGGTAAGTATCTTTTCTACCGTTCTGGCCAGCCTCCGGTGGTCTCGGTTGGCCCAGCAACCGGATACTACTTTCCGCAACTACACCTTCCTCCGGATCTTCAAAATCAAGCCTGAATTTTTGTGAACTTAGTACCTCAAACGATACCAGGTGCAGGTGTATTGGGTGTGCATCCGGGGTGGTATTATAGATCTCCCATACTTCTGTAGCATTCATATCGGGGTTCTCGGTTATCTCATCCTCCCAGTCCAGGGCGCCGTCTTCAATAGTTCCCAGCATGGCCTTCAGTCTTCCCTGTTCGTCGGTGCCTTCAAAAAGCAACAGCTTTCTTACTTTGGCGTTTGCCGGCCCCGCGTGGTCAAACATGGCTGTTGTGCGAAGTGAGGAAGGCACTGGAGTAAGCGCAAAATCTGTATTCAAAGGCTGGTTAATCCTGAATGCCATGATCTGCCCTTCTGCATTCGGGTCTGGCGTGGAGCCATTCGGGAAAGGTGTTTTACCATTGTTCCTGACGATGATGGTTTTCCCCCATAGGACTGGATCTGAAAAGTCTATCACCACATCTTTCCGCTCGCCCGGTGATATAAGTAACTGGTTGTGTACCACCGGTGCCGGCAGTAAACCATTATCCGTACCAATTTGCCAGAACTTAAGGCCTGGAGCCATATACAGGTTATAGAACCTTGAATCGGAACCGTTTAACATGCGGAAGCGGTATTGCCTTGGCTCTACTTCAAGCACCGGCCAGGCCTTTCCGTTTACGAGAATAATATTGCCAAAAAACTCCGGTGAGATGCCTACTTCTTCCCCCGAATCATCATGGTTATTATGCCCTGCCCCGTAATATAACTGACCATCAGCGGTAAACATACGGTCCTGTATGGCCAGGCCAATATCGTATGGGTCGGCAGGTAACTGGTTGGTGGCTTTCAGCTGTTGTTCGTGGTCATCAGTCAGGATATAGAAACCCGCCATACCGGCATACACATTCAGCCTGGTGATACCTAAGGCGTGGTCGTGATACCAGAGTGTAGCGGCTTCCTGGTCGTTGTGGTAATAGTATGGTTCATCGTCGCCTTTTTTAAAGTCCACGCCAACCTTCGTGAAATTAGGCGTGAACCATGCTTCAGGCAGGCCATCGCTCGCAGACTCGGTATGGCCACCGTGCAGGTGTGTTACAACCGGCACGCCGTATTGCTCCCAATTTTCCACGTGCTCCATGGCCCAGTGTATACTTTCGTCTATATGCAACAAATGCGGTAAGGGGTTTCCGGTACCATCTCCATTTGCAGTAAGATGGTTGTACCAATATACCTGTACCTGTACATCTTTTTTAGCAACAAAAGTCGGCCCCGGGTATTTCCCGTTATAACCCCAGACGGTTGTCTTCAAGGACTTGCCAGCAGCATCAACCAGGCCCAGCTCCTGCTCAAACTGTGTGATATACATATTAAATAGACCGCCCTGTCTTGCATCTATAACTTCAGGTATCGGTAACGCATTTTGGAACTTGGGTTGTGTGCGTGGGTCAAGAAGCTGACTATAGCCTGGTAGTGCCAGGAAAAGGAATAACAGCCAGGTATAGTTTTTCAGGATGTATAAATATCGCATGATTTATGATTTTGAGCTTTATGGTAGAATAAGGAACAACAGGGCAGCTGCTTTACAGTAGTGGGAACTACTCATTATACGTTTTATTCAAGAAAATATCAAAAACAAACTATAAACATTTAATCATACACACCTGATATAGTGCCACTTACAGAATAAATCTGTAATGCATAAGGTAAGGAGATGGCAGATTAACTCCTTCTGCCAAACTCTATAAATTGCCAACTCTTAACATCCTGGTCAATAAAAAAACCCCTGCCAGTTTGCACCGGCAGGGGTTTTTATAATATAGTCAAAAGTTTTTAGGTCGACTGATGCGATCTGTTACGGTTGCCGTTGCTTCGGTTACCGCCACTACGCTGACTGCCGCCACCATTATTACCCCTGTTCTGAGAGCTAAAGTTACCGCTAGCGCTTGAGCCTGCAGCTGGTTTGTTGCTCCAGCGACTTCTGCCACCGTTGCCACCCTTTTTCTTCTGCTCTTTCATAGTTGATGCAGCTTCAGCAAAATCCTTGGCTGTCATCGGGTACGGGTGGTTATCAATAACCGGTACGTTCTTAGCGATCAGCTTCTGAATACTTACCAAGTAAGATGTCTCTTCGCCATCGCAAAACGATAACGCAGTACCACTTGCTCCGGCACGACCTGTACGGCCAATGCGGTGCACATAGGTTTCCGGCTCATTCGGCAACTCATAGTTGATCACGTGGTTCAGGTCGTCTACATCAATACCACGTGCTGCGATATCAGTTGCTACCAGTACGCGGGTACGGCTCGCTTTAAAGTTATCCAAGGCACGCACACGGGCGTTCTGCGACTTATTGCCATGTATCGCTTCGGCCTGAACTCCGGCTTTAGCCATATCTTTCACTACTCTGTCGGCGCCATGCTTGGTTCTGGTAAATACCAGGGCACGGTCAATTTCATTGCCTTTCAGCAAATGTATCAACAGGTTTTTCTTATCAGCTTTCTTAACATAGTAAACCGCCTGCTTTATAGTATGTGCCGTACTTGAAACCGGTGTCACTTCTACTTTAGCAGGATCAACCAGAATATTATCAGCAAGCTTCATGATCTCCGGTGCCATAGTAGCCGAGAAGAACAACGACTGACGTTTCTCCGGTATCACGTTCAGTACTTTGCGTACATCATGCACAAAACCCATGTCCAGCATGCGGTCTGCTTCATCCAGTACAAATATCTGCAGGTGGCTCAGGTCAACAAACTTTTGCGCCATCAGGTCGAGTAAACGGCCCGGTGTTGCTACCAGTATATCTACGCCTCTTTTCAGAGCTTCAGTTTGCGGGTGCTGCGATACGCCACCAAAAATTACGGTATGCTTTAAGCCGGTGTTACGGCCATAAGCGCCAAAGCTCTCTCCTATTTGCAAAGCCAGCTCACGTGTTGGCGTAAGTATCAGCGATTTTATAGTTCGCTTGTTACGGTCCTGTGGTAGGGCATGCAGTAACTGCAGAATCGGAATGGCAAAAGCAGCTGTTTTACCAGTACCGGTTTGCGCACAACCTAACAGGTCGCGTTTCTGAAGTATGTAAGGGATTGCTTTTTGTTGTATCGGGGTAGGAGTTGTGTATCCTTCTGTTTTGAGAGCGTTTAGGATAGGCTCTATCAGGTTCAATTCGTTAAATGTCATGTAATTGGTCTTATGATGCTGTACAGTACCAAGTGCACTGGCTCAGCTTTGCCCGGGAATACATAGCATTTGCAATTAATCCCGGCGTTATTATTCTCTATCAACCTTAAAAGGGGAACTATGGTTCTATTTGATCCATAATGATTGACAGTCTGCAAAGATACACTTAAATATAGTGGTTTCCTATGCCGGCTTGTTAACGTGCTTTCCCAACTATAGTTCGAATCAGATATGGCCAACCCTCATAGCAACAGGAAACTGCACCTCGTAAGTTCTGCCATCCGGCCAGGCTTTCCTAAACTTTTCTATCACACGGTCTAAAGGAGAATACCCGTTTCGTTGTATGTAATGCTGCACTGCAGACCAGGAGTTAAGATATCCCAGTAAATTTTCTAAGGTCCAGGCAGTAGTTATAGTTAGTTCGGGCTTCTCTTCGATCTCTGTAAATGGGAAGGGAATGGTGCTATAGTTTTCATCAATATAATTTCGTTCGGCATCCCAGTAACCCTCCAGCACATTATGGTAGAAGTCTCCTAAAACGGGGTTTACTTCCGGCGATATGCGGGGCAGGTTGTAACACCAGACTGCTATGATAGCTTCGGGTCGGGCAATACGGTACACTTCACGGTAAAATACATCAAAATCGAACCAATGGATGGCCTGTGCCACTGTTACCAGGTCGATGCTGTTGTCTGGCAAATTGGTTTCTTCAGCGCGGGCGTGCAGGTAATGTATGTTGTCTTTCTTGATAGCGTTGTCGAGTTGCTGCTGGCTTATATCAGAAGCATAGACCAAGTGACAGCGCTCTGCCAGTTTTGCTGCTACCTGCCCGTTTCCCGTACCGCAATCCCACGCATTGGCATAGTGCGGTTTCAGGCTGAAAATAAATTCGTAGAGCGCATCCGGGTAAACCGGCCTGAACTTCGCATACAGTTCGGACTGGGCAGAGAAATTGTCTTTCGCTTCTTTCATAGCCTTACTTTTTCAGGAATGTCAGCAACGGGGTTATAAATTTATCAAACGCTTCGATATGCGGCATGTGCCCTACTCCTTCCAGTTCTACCAAGGTACTGTTCTTTATCTTTTCAGCTGTGTCTTTGCCTAACTGCGGATAATGCCCCATAGTTGCTGCCACTTCTTTCGGAGCCAGGTTTTTGCCCAAAGCGGTACGGTCACGTTGGCCAATAATAAGCAAAGCTGGCATTTGTAGCTGGTCAAATTCGTAAAGTACGGGCTGGGTAAAAACCATATCATAAGTAAGCGCGGCGTTCCAGGCGATGCGTGGGTAATCTTTGTTAATTGTCCAGCCGGCAAGCAGTTTTGTCCACTCGTCGTATTCTGGTTTCCAGTTGCCGCCATAGTAGTTTTCCAGCTGGTACTTTTTAATCTTTTCGTAGTTCTGCTGCAACTCGCCTTTGTAAGCCTGGTCTACGCTTTGGTAAGGTGCTTTAAGCTTCCAGTCTTCCAGTCCTATTGGGTTAACCAGAATCAGTTTCTCAGCCATTTGCGGGTACATCAGCGCAAAACGCGTCGCCAGCATCCCTCCCATCGAGTGGCCCAGTACACTTACCTTTTTAATATTTAGTGTATCTAAAACAGCTTTGGTATTCTGAGCCAGCAACTGAAATGTGTACTGCAACTGCTCTGGCTTGGAGCTTTTGCCAAACCCAATCTGATCTGGTATAATAACCCTATAACCGGCTTTAGAAAGCGCATTTGCAGTTTGCTGCCAGTAAGCCCCATTAAAGTTTTTGCCATGCAGCAGCAGTATAGTTTTGCCGTTTGCCTTTGCCGGTTTCACATCCATGTAAGCCATGCGCAGTTTCTGCTTTTGTATAGTTAGCGGCAGGTATTGCACCGGGTACGGGTATGTATAGTTCTCCAGGTTAATGTCCAGGTTCTTCAGGTTGTTTTGTTGCTGGGCTATAGTTGGGAATTGCAACAGTAAAAGGGCAAGTATAAGTGTAACCGTTTTTCTCATCTGTGTTAAAGTTATGATTATTAACTATACGCAATCCCGGAACTAAGATTTTTAAGATTGGATGGATTTTAGGATCAGGCTGGAGTAAACCGAGTGTTGTAGAGACGCAACACCTTGGGTCTCTGCTATGAAACTATAGGTCTGAGTTATAGTTGGCATTACTCTGCAACTATAGCCAAGCGAGTCTGGAGACTCGCATCCACTGTGCGTCACCGGTTGGATACCGGCGCCAGTGTATTTGCGGAACTATAGTTCAAATCCTGTTCATTCTTAAATCCTGAAAATCCTGATTCAGAAAAAAAAACGCCCGGCCTTAATCAGACCGGGCGTTTCAGTAAACTATAGTGTAAGGCTTGTTAAGCCATTACTTCATTCAGGTTTGGTAACTGCAGTCTGCCGAAACGGTGCAGCGTGTTCAAATGTGAGCGCACGGCCTGCATAAAGGTTTTGCTCTCAATATACGTGAGGTTAAATTCTGAAGCGGTTTGCTTTACAATTTCAGCCAAAGCCGGGTAATGCACATGGCTGATACGCGGAAACAAATGGTGCTCGATCTGGAAATTCAGTCCGCCTACGTACCACGACAGCCACTTACTCTTGCGGGCGAAATTAGCAGTAGTGTTCAATTGATGGATCGCCCAGTCGTTCTCGATAACACCGCTTTCACTTGGCACCGGATGGCTGGTACCTTCTACTGTGTGCGCCAACTGGAACACCGTAGAAAGGATGATACCGACTGTAAAGTGCATCAGCAAAAAGCCAAGCAAAACTTCCCAGAAAGGTATACCGAAAATGAGCGTCGGAGCAACCAGAATCGAGAAGAAATAGAGCAATTTAAATGCTACAATCTTAATAAAAGCAACTGTGTTTTCAGACCTGGAACTGGCGTTTACTCCGCTTTTAATGTACTTGAAGAACTGTATAAAATCTTTTAGAGTTACCCAGTAAAGCGTGAGTAGCCCGTAGAAGAACAAAGCGTACGCCCATTGCACTTTATGGATAAACTTAACCTCAGTGTGTGGAGAAAAACGCAGCACGACCATGTCGTCAATGTCTTCGTCCATATCCACTACATTGGTATAGGTATGATGCAGAATGTTGTGCTGTAGTCTCCAGTTAAAAGCGGAAGCTCCTAACAGGTTCACGGAGTGCGCCATCAGGTAGTTCATGGTTTTGCTCTTCGAAAAAGCACCGTGATTAGCATCATGCATCACACTCATGGCTACGCCGGCCGCTCCTATGCCCATCACAATCCAAAGCATGAAGCTAATCGCCACATGTGGTGTAAAAGTAAGCAAGGCCGCAAAAGGTATTACATAGAGCAAAAGCAGTACAATGCTCTTCACCATGATGCTGGTGTTACCATATTTGGGTAATTTATTCTCTGAAAAATAAGCGTCCACACGTTTGCGGAGCGTCGGAAAAAACAGACTTTTGTCTTTATTAACGAATTTTACTTTGCCTTTAAGCTTCATTTAATCTACTTGATAATCTAAAAATTACGCGCACTTCAAAAACTGTTTTACGACTCTGCGAGTCCCTGCGTTTACATCTGCTTAGCTAAGAACAGGTTGTATCCCTCTTTGTTCCTCTTAATCAGAAACTTGCAGTTGATACAAGAAAAACGGATTTACGCAATTGGGGTGCAAATATAAAGGGGAAACAGGAAACTACCGGCTTCTAGCGTTAATTTGATTTTTTAGCCGATGGCCTCGTTCAAACTAGGCAGCCTTCCGAAGCGATGCAGCGTAGCAATATGCGATCGAACTGCTTGCCCAAAAGTTTCATTCTCCATGTACGGGATACCAAATTCGGCAGCTGTTTCTTTCACAATACCTGCTATGGCCGGATAGTGCACATGGCACACACGCGGAAACAGGTGGTGCTCGATCTGGAAGTTAAGGCCACCTACGTACCACGACAAGATCTTATTATGACGTGAAAAATTAACCGTCGTATGCATCTGATGAATGGCCCAGTCGTTCTCAATTATGCCATGCTCGTCTGGCCTCGGGTGGGTAGTACCCTCTACCGTATGTGCTAACTGGAACACGACAGTCAGAATTATACCCGCCACAAAGTGCATCAGCAAAAAGCCAAGCAGCACCTGTAAAAACGGAATCCCGAAGAACAATGTCGGCACCCCGATTATCACGAAAAAGTACAGAAGTTTCATAGCTACCAGTTTGATAAACCATGTTCTGTTCTCAGCAGTTGAGTTGTTATTTACACCGGTCTTTTTGAAGAGTGCATACTGCACAAAATCTTTTGCTACCACCCAATAGAGCGTTAGCAAGCCATAAAACACAAAAGCGTATATCCATTGTATTTTATGAAAAAACTTCACTTTAGAATGGGGATTAAAACGCAGCACCAGCCTGTCCTGTATGTCTTCGTCCAGCTCCACTACATTGGTATAGGTATGGTGAAGGATGTTGTGCTGTAGTTTCCAGTTAAAAGCGGAGCCCCCCACTAAATTTAATGTATGGCCCATCAGGTCGTTTACACGCTTGCTTTTAGAAAAAGCACCATGGTTGGCGTCGTGCATCACGCTCATGCCTATACCTGCCACGCCCAGGCCCATTACGAACCACAGCAGCAAACTAAGCGGATAAGCCGGTTGAAAAGCGAGTAGCGCCAGAAATGGCAAAAAGTAGGTTAGCAGCAGCACCACACTCTTCACTTTCATGGTTGTGTTGCCGGTTGTCGGAATATTATTCTCAGCAAAATAAGCGTCTACCCGTTTGCGGAGCGTAGAGAAAAACAGGTTCTTATCTTTGTTAACGAATTTTACTTTGCCTTTGAGTTTCATAATTTTAATGATGCGTGATATCGTAATTCATACAAAGAATCATAAACTCAAAGGTGAATTTCGGGTGATTTAAGAAGCAACCGCTTATAATATAATATACTACATACTATAATGATGCCAGACAGTTACTTAGCCTAAACTATAGGCCAGTTAAATCTTAATGACCCACAAGTTAAGTATAAATAGGGAAATTTGATTATTCGATCTCTAAATAGTGGGATATATGTATAACCTGCCGGCAAGCAATTAAGTTTCAGCCAATAGCCCAGGGCCCGGGTGCTTTCCGTGCGCTATTTACCCGTTCTCAGTATAGTTATCGCTCTGTTTCATAAACCGGACTGGCGGCTAAAGATCTGCGGGAGATAAAATGATAGCTCACCAGCAGCATCAGGCTTAAGGTAGTTACAAAGGCCATTACACCCGTCATGGGCAGCAAGGTACGGTTGTGCAGGTAACTTACTGCTGCTGATGCCAGTGCTCCTGTTCCCATCTGTAAACTGCCTAGTATAGCCGACGCACTTCCGGCATTTTTGGTGAAAGGCGTCATGGCCAGCGCCGATGCATTCGGGTTGATGATGCCCAAACTGAACATAAAGCTGAAAAGCAGAAGCAATGTACCAACCGCAGTCAGGGTACCCGTTAAACTTCCGAAAAGCAGCGCCATGGCAGCTACAAACTGTAACATGCCTACTTTCAGGGTTATCTGTTTACTTGTTTGCCGGCGCAGCAATAACCTGTTAAACTGGCTGCCGGTAATGTATCCTGCCGCATTCATGGCAAACGCTATTCCGTACATTTTATCAGATAACCCAAAGTACTCCATAAATACGAAAGGCGACCCCGAGATATAAGCAAACAAACCAGCCGACGCCAGGCTACTACCAATTGCATACGTCAGGAAAGTCCGTTCTTTCAGCACCGAAGAAAAATCGCGGAGAATAAACCGGGGTTTAAGCGAGATGGATGTATCTGCTCCTTTACTTTCGGGTAACAAACGGGCCACGGCAAAAAGTACTGCCGCGGCTATAGTTGCCAGCACTACAAATATAAACTGCCAGCCAACCGCTGCTGTTACATAGCCACCTATAGTTGGCGCAATTATAGGTGCTACACCCATTATTAGCATCAGCGTAGAGAAAACATTCGGTATATCCTTCAATGGAAAAAGATCTCGGACCATGGCACGGCTGGCTACCATGCCTACGCAACCACCCAGTGCCAGCAACAGTCGTAACCCAATAAGCCACTCCACCGACGGCGCTAAGGCACAGCCCAGCGAAGCCAGCACAAAAATGCTAAGCCCGATCAGCAACGGTTTCTTTCTCCCGAATCTATCTATCAACGGGCCATAGATCAGCTGGCCAACGGCTATACCAATAAAGTAACTCGTGAGCGACAAGCCTACATGGGCTATATCGGTGTTAAGGTCTTTGGCAATGGCCGGGAAGCCCGGCAGGTACATATCAATGGCAAAAGGACCGAGCGCTGCCAGGGCACCCAGTACCAGAATTATAGTTCTGTATTGTTTTTTTTGCATGTAAAACTTTAAGCGGCAACTGCCGGAAATAAACGAAAGCGCAAACTTAACCCATAGAGCCAAGTATGCGCTTTCTGCAACTATAAAATTATTTTAATACCCGATGGTAAAACGCTTACGAATAAACTGCGGCTTTTCCAGTTCGTCCAGCACAGCCACGGCATAGTCTTCGTACGAAATGTTGCTTTCACCTTTTTCGTTCACAACCGGGTTTTCAGTGCCTAAGCGGAATTTACCGGTACGCTCGCCCGGCCCGATCATAAATGCCGGACTGAAAAAGGTCCACTCCAGTTCGTTTTCCTGCTGATAGATCTTAAGCGAATCGCGCTGTGCGGAGGCTCCTTCTTTCCAGTCGGCCGGAAAATCAGGAGTATCGACGGCCTGCACGCCAGGCGCTACATACAAACTACCGGCACCGCCAACGTTCAGCAAGCGCTTAACACCAGCTTTTTTGGCTGCGCTAATAACTGATTCGGTTACCTTGTTATGGCTCGAATAATCGGTACCGGGGCCCCACCCCGAACTATAGGAAATAACCACAGCATCATGTCCTTCTATTTTAGCGGCAAGGTCGTCTGCATCCAGCGCATCGCCTTTGGTTACTACCAGGCTTTCGTTTTCCAAAGTAAGTTTAGACGGGTCACGTACGATGGCTGTCACTTCGTGGCCTCTGCTCAGGGCTTCGTGGGTAATGCGACTGCCAATATTTCCGCTGGCTCCTATAATGGCTATTTTCATGGATTCTGAAACTATAGTTTAAATTCTGATTTCAAGTTGCTAATCATCTATAACAACAAACTCCAACTATAGTTTACGTAGTTCAGCCAATCAATTCAGTTCCTTTTTCATGATCACCATGCCACGGTATTCCGGTTTCATCGCTTCGAAGTCTAACCTGTAAGTACCGCAGTGTGCATAGCCATTCTGCTCGTAAAACCGGATGGCATCGTGGCTGCTGTCCATGGCTTTCAGCCAGATCACTTTCTTGTTTCGTTCCCGGGCAAACTGTTCTGTAAAGTTCATCACCTGCTTTCCAACTCCCTTACCTGAGTCTGCTTTTGTAAGGTAAATCCTTTCCAGTTCCAGGGCATCCTCCGGACTATAGTTTTCCAGCGCTTTGTTATTGTTCAGTTTCAGGAAGCCAACCAGTTCATCAGCATCATGCACCAGGAAAAAAGCGGCATCGGTATCTTCTAGTTCACTTTTCAGAGCAGCATCACTAAAACTTTTCTCAATGTACCAGGCACCGCCATCGTTCCATAAATGCAGGTAATGGTCGCCGTAAGCGTTCAGGGCAATATCCTGTAAAGTATGCAGATCTGAAATGGTGCAGGGAACTATAGAAACATCTGGCATAAAAAAAATTAGCATAATTGAAGTCGCAAAAATACGGCTAAGACAGGTAAGGTAAAATGATACCCTAAACTATAGTTTGCAGGAATTGCACCGGCTTTTAATTCACCCCCTTCAACTTCAAAGCCTATAAAACTATAAACAACTGATTAACAAACTATAGCCATCAAAAACAAGCTGAAAACGAAAACGTAAAACAGGATTAGTTAAACTGTATTGTTATGAGACTATTTCACAGATTCATACCATTATTGATCACCGTATTTCTACTAGGTAGTTGTACCGGTGAGGGCTGGAGCCGAAAAGCAAAAGGTGCTGCCGTTGGTGGTGCTACAGGTGCTGCAGCCGGTGCTGCTGTTGGGGGCACTAAAGGTGCTGTAATTGGTGCTGCAGCCGGAACAGCTGCCGGCGGTGCCATTGGTCGTAAAAAAGACAAAAAGAAAGACCGCAAACGTTACGAAGGATACCGCGACAAAGAGAAAAACGATAACAGGTAAAACAAAAGGCTGCCCGCTGGGCAGCCTTTTGCATGAAACACGTTTCTTACGGCAGTTAAACAATATAAGAAACAGTTAAAATATAAAAGTCGCCCGGGCAGAGGACCGGACGACTCTTAATTCTGATTTGGCTTTATCTTAGAAACCGCTCACATTCAAGCGTCCGCCAGTTACACACTTACCAGACAGGGAAGCTGTTGGAACAGCACTGCTCATGATAGCATTTTTGATTGCCGCCGCTGTAGCACCCGGATTTTTGGCTGCATATAAAGCAACACCACCCGTTACGTGAGGCGTAGCCATTGACGTACCGTTATAAGAAGAATACGAGTTTAAGGCTGTAGTTGAGTTTATAGCAGAACCCGGAGCACCGATATCTACAGTTGTAGCGCCATAGTTAGAGAACGATGACTTAGCACCAGAAGAGGTGATAGCTGCTACTGCAATTACATTCGGAAGGTCCATGTTAGATGGGTAGCTGGCTACTGCATCGTTATTATCGCCAACGCCATCGCTGCCACCGTTACCGGCTGCTGCCACAAAAAGGATCTCTTTTGCATTTGCACGGCTAACCGCATCGTAAAGTGCCTGCGAGAAGCCACCGCCACCCCACGAGTTATTGCTGGCAACTACGTTCATGCCGTGTCTGTTCTTCAGGTCTGTCAGGTAATCAACAGCTTTTACTGCATTTGCCGTAGTACCGCCTCTGCGGCCTAAGAATTTAAGCGAGATCATAGTTACGTTCCAGTTAACGCCAACTACGCCCTTGCCATCGTTCACGGCACCTATTGTTCCGGCAACATGTGTTCCGTGATCATCCAGGCTGCCTCTTGAGCCACCATCATACACCTCGTTATCGTTACCATCAAAATCCCAGCCATGCACGTCATCCACATAGCCGTTGCCATCGTTGTCAATACCATCAATCGGGTCGTAAGGGTTTGTCCATACGTTTGCAGAAAGGTCAGGGTGTGAGTGCTGAATACCTTCATCAATAATACCAACTACCACCGAAGAAGAGCCAGTGTTACCAGTTGCCCATGCTTCGCCGGCCTGGCTGCCATACTGGTTTGCCGGTGATGTACCGTCGCCGTATAAGCCCCACAGCGAACCGTTGGTGAAATAAGGATCAGAAGAAGCTGCGCTGTGCGTGTAGATATAGTTTGGTTCAACGTATTCTATTTCAGCAGCTCCTTTTAATTTGCTCAGCGCTTCCAGGGCTGCCATTGGCGTATGTACCAACGTAAGACCTTCTCTGTCGCCAACACGCTCCATTGCTCTTGTAAGGATGTGCTCTTTAACATTACCGCTGATACGTGCCAAAGCAGCTGATCTCGCATCTGCTGAAGTACCTGCTTTAAACTTTACAAGCACTTCGTTCGGCACCATGGCCTGTCCCTTACCAACAGCCTGCATTTCACTTGAAGTTGCAAACTCTTTCTCTTCCAACATCGCTTCTTTTTCGCAGCTTGTAAGTACAGCCGCAGACAGGATTGCCATTGCAACAGCAGACTTTCCTGCTGTCAGGTAGTTTTTAATCATGATAGTTTTGTTTTAGGTGTTAAGTGAGTGTTATTGTGAAAATGAATTTCTTCTTTTAAAAATGATATTCAAAGGAAGGTTTGCCTACAAAAGTAACGCCCCGTAAAAAGCTACACAAAAGCACTTTACACAAAAACAGAATCAAAAACAGCCTTAAAACAGACTGGCAGATTTATATATAAAAAGTTAAATTTTTGTAAAAAGTAACAATATACTTTTACTATACTTTAAATTTATTTTTGAATTGCGCCCTCAATACGCCAACTATAAACCGGCAACAAAAAAGGGTTGGCCGAAATCCGGCCAACCCTTTTTATATTGTTTAAACCTGAGCTTACAGGTGAATCACTTCGTCGTAAGCGGCAGCGGCAGCTTCCATAATAGCCTCGCTCATAGTTGGGTGCGGGTGTACCGACTTGATGATCTCATGGCCGGTCGTCTCCAATTTGCGGGCAACTACCACTTCTGCTATCATCTCGGTTACGTTTGCTCCGATCATGTGCGCGCCCAGGAACTCACCATATTTAGCATCAAAGATCACTTTAACGAAACCATCTTTTGCACCGGCAGCGCTTGCCTTACCTGATGCCGAGAACGGGAATTTACCAACTTTTATCTCGATACCCTGCTCACGTGCCGCCTTCTCAGTAAGACCAACCGAAGCGATCTCAGGAGAGCAGTACGTACAGCCTGGTATGTTGCCATAGTTTAACGGCTCCGGGTGATGACCTGCAATAGCTTCCACGCAGATGATACCTTCGGCAGATGCCACGTGCGCCAACGCCGGACCAGGAACGATGTCACCGATCGCGAAAATACCGTCCACGTTTGTCTTATAGTATTCATCCACTACAACACGGCCACGATCAACTTTAATACCCAGTTCTTCCAGGCCAATGTTCTCCAGGTTTGTCTGGATACCCACTGCCGAAAGCACTACTTCTGCTTCCAGTATCTCTTCACCTTTGGCCGTTTTAACAGTCACCTTACACAGGTCGCCGTTTGTATCTACTTTCTCTACCGAAGAGTCTGTCATGATGCTGATACCAGACTTTTTGAAAGACTTGGCCAGTTGACGAGACACTTCTTCATCTTCCACAGGAACGATGTTCGGCATATATTCTACTATAGTTACCTTGGTACCCATGGCGTTGTAGAAGTAAGCAAACTCCACCCCGATAGCACCAGAACCAACTACTACCATAGACTCAGGCTTTTTATCCAAAGCCATTGCCTGGCGGTAACCGATGATCTTTTTACCATCTATTGGCAGGTTAGGTAGCTCACGTGAGCGGGCACCAGTTGCGATGATGATGTTGGTAGCTTCTACTGTATCTTTTTTGCCTTCAGCATCTGTAACTTCAACTTTACCTTTGGCAACAATTTTACCGGTACCCATTATCGCATCTATCTTGTTTTTGCGGAACAGGAACTGGATGCCTTTGCTCATGCCATCAGCTACACCACGGCTACGCTTCACTACTGCGTTAAAGTCTACTGATGCTTCGCCAATGTTGATACCGTAATCAGCGGCATGGTTGATATATTCAAAAACGTTCGCGCTTTTAAGTAAGGCTTTTGTAGGGATACAGCCCCAGTTAAGACAGATACCACCAAGCGACTCGCGCTCGATAACGCCAACCTTTAAACCCAACTGCGACGCACGTATAGCTGCTACATAACCGCCCGGGCCACTGCCAAGCACTACTAAGTCGTATTTTGATGCCATAGTTTCTATATTTAAAATGATGAGCAAAATTAATCGGAAATACCAACTTAGCAAAACCCAACCCCAAAGCTAGTTTGGCACAATGGTAAGACAGGCGTTGCACGCTGGCACGAAAGCAGCATAAAAACAGGAAAATATTTTTAAAAGAGGCCTTATCTGCTGTTCTTTGCGCTGATAAAGAAATCATTACCCTTAGTGCATGAGAAAACTTTTACCTCTACTCCTATTCATATTTGTTTCTTTTACTGCTTTTGCCCAGAAATCGGCGAAGGAATATTTTATCAGCGGAAACGAAAAATTTAAAGCCGGCAAATACACCGATGCTATTAAAGACTACGACCAGGTACTAAAACTGGAGCCTAAACACGCTGTTACGCTCACCAATCGTGGTGTAGCTAAAGACCGCCTGCTGGACTACCGTGGCGCCATTGAAGACTTTACCCAAGCCATTGCCATAGACCCAAAGTACACGGAAGCTTACCTGAGCCGCGGCCTGGCCAAGTATAACTTGAAAGACTACCGCAGCGCCCTCCTGGACTATAACAAAGGCATAGAACTGCGCCCTAAAGATGCCAAAGCCTATAACAACCGTGGCCTGGTACGTTACGGCCTGAAAGACTATAGCGGCGCCATTGCCGACTATACCAAAGCTCTTACTTTAAACACCCGATACGAAGAAGCCTACTATAACCGCGGCGCTCCCAAGTACAACCTCGGCGACAAAGCCGGTGCCTGCGCCGACTGGACTAAAGCCAAACAAATGGGGGTTAAGGAAGCGGATCAGTATCTGAAGAAATTTTGTAAATAGGTTCGTAAAAACGCATCAACTTTAAAAAAGGATAAACGGCATTGTAACCGTTTATCCTTTTTTGTTTCTAATTTCCTCTTTGTCATCCCGAGCGTCAGCCTAGGGATCTTATATGTCTTATAGTTCGATCTCTTCTAACTTGAACCAAGCTATCCTTTCAAATCACCTCTAGTCCTGGGAGCTCTACTCACCTATCGTTTCAATCAGGCTTTGGTGCCCTCACGGCCGGGAGGCCTCGTCTTCGGGCATCGCGCTGTGCGAATCTCTTTTGCTCCTTCGTCGCAATGCCTGCGGCACCAGATATTCACAAGGCGCTCAACCCAAAGACTGTGATATTTCTCATAGTAACCATCCATCTATAATTTGATCCGGTAAGCTTCGAAAATTATCGTGGCTGTATTTCCGTAGGGACAGGTCGCGACCTGTCCACCCGACAGGCTGTAATATGAAACTAAAAATCCAACTATAGCAACACCCGAAATTCCCCTCTTGAGAGGGGCAGGGGTGTGTAAACTCCCTCTCCTGTTTTTAGGAGAGGGCTGGTGTGAGGTAAAACCACAATAAGCTGAACTATCAATTTGTGCTTAAATCATATTTATTTTTCAAACATATACTTAACGCTATATTAAAATCGTTTACCTTTATATTCGCGAAGCTTATGCGCTTTGCAGCTCTGAGAACGAACTTTTAGGAAAGAACAGGTAGAACTACCTGGTGTGTATAGATAAGCGGGAACCTGGAGAAGTAGTGCCGAAAGTTACAGGCAATCAGATGTTACCGTGCTTATTTTAACCAACCTATACACATGAAACAAAACTTATTACTGGCCCTGTGCCTGTTGTTCAGCTCTATTGCCTTCGCGCAAAGCCCCGCCTCCACCGGCACTATTAAAGGGACTGTTATCGACTCTACTACCCTGAAACCTGTAAGCTATGTAACGGTAGTACTCACGCACCCTGACAAAAACGAACCCATCAAAAGCACTTTCACCAAAGACAACGGTTCTTTTGAGTTCACTGGCGTTCCGCTGGCGAAGTACAAGCTCATTTTTACCTTTGTTGGCTATAAACTACAGACCTCAGAAGTAACTTTAGATGCCGGTAAAACTATAGTTGATGCAGGAAAGATCAGTCTGGCATCATCGGCGCAGCAACTGAAGGAAGTGGAAGTAGTAACCGAAAAGCTACTCGTTACACAGGATGTAGACAAGCTGAGCTATAACGTGGAGATGGACCCTGAGAGCAAAACGATAACTGCCCTGGATATGCTCCGCAAAGTCCCGATGCTCAGCCTCGACTCAGACGAAAACATTAAACTGAATGGTAGTGGCAGCTTTAAAGTACTGGTAAACGGGAAACCATCTACCTTGTTTGCCCGCTCTCCTAAAGATGTTTTCCGCAGCATGCCGGCCAGCAGCATTAAGCGCATCGAAGTAATAACCGACCCACCGGCTAAATACGACGCTGAAGGTATTGGCGGTATTATAAACGTAATTACTACTGATGCTCCTAAGAACGGCTATAATGGTAGTTTATACTTTTCGCAGGGCACACCCGAAAGCCGTTATGGGTCTGCAAACCTTACCGCTAAAGTTGGCAAATTCGGTTTTTCGGGATACGGTGGCACTAACAAATTCACTAGCCCCAGTAACTCCTCTGTTTTTCAGCGCTACGATAACCGGACTGGCATAAACCTGCTGCAAACCTCCAATGGCAACAACCGAAGCAACTATAGTTACATTGATGGCGAGATGAGCTTTGAGATAGATACATTGAATCTGCTCTCTGCTAAGTTCAGCCTGAATAACAGCAACTATACCTCTATAGGCCTGCAAACGGTAGAGGAATTTAATGAAGTAGGCACGCGCAACCTGGCTTACAGAAGGGAGAATACAAACGATGGTATCTGGGGAGGATATGAGGTTGGCCTCGATTACCAGCACACGTTCAAGCGTAACAAAGATCAGCTGCTTACACTGTCTTATAAAGTCGGTAACAATAAAGACGAAAGCGATGGCAGCATCTTATTCGGATCTATCGAAAACTATAACGGGGCGACAAATACGCAAACCCAAAACTATGGCAGCTCTATGGAGCAAACCATACAGGCCGATTATGTGCACCCGATCAAAAAACACTCCCTGGAGTTAGGTGCCAAAACAATACTCCGGGATAATAGCAGCGACTATTTCTACCGCAACTATGATTCCGAAACGGGTAACTATATAGAAGATGAGAAACTTAGCAACGAGTTTGACTATAGCCAGAACATTTACGCAGCCTATGCTTCTACCAGCTTAAAATTAAATAAATGGGGAGTGCGCATGGGGACCCGCCTGGAGCAAACCGTTGTAGATGCTGATTTCGGTAGCGCAGTTCCTATAACCGAACAGGATTACTTTAATCTGATACCAAGCATTGCCCTGACACGCACCCTGAAGAACATGGCTACTTTAAGGGTATCGTTTACGCAGCGTATTGAGCGCCCGAGTTTGTGGTACCTGAACCCGTATGTAAACAGAACTAACGAAAAGAGCGTGTCGTTTGGTAACCCGAAGCTGGAAGCAGCTACCAGCAATGTTTTAAGCCTGAGCCATAGTTTCTTTAAAGGCACTACCTCGCTTAACTCTACGTTTACCCATGCTTTTACCAACAATGCTATTCAGAACTATACTACCTTTAACCCGGCAGATTCTGTGAGCAGCACGACCTATGGCAATATTGGCGAGAACAGCACCTCTACCCTTACGCTTAGTGGCAACTCTACTTTGTTTAAGAACCTGAGCCTGAACCTGAGTGGTACATTCTCTTACAGTCAGCTTAGTGGCAGCATTAGTGGCCAGGACTTAGAGAACAGTGGGGTGAGCGGTTATATGCACAGTGGTTTGAGCTACAAATTCCCGAAGAACTGGCGAACAAGTGCCAATATGGGATATTATGCCCCACAGATAATGCTGCAGGGTAAATCATCGGGTATGATCTGGAACAGCTTTTCTGTAAACAAAAGCTTCCTGAAAGATCAAAAAGCAAGTGTGAGTTTATCGGTTTCGAATCCGTTCCAGAAATACTTTACCAACTACAACGAAGTTATTGGCCAGGACTTTACCCAGCGCAGCGAATATGAGTACCTGCGTCGCCGTGTAAGTATCGGGCTCAACTATAAATTCGGCAAGCTGAAAGAAGACATAAAACGCACCAAACGCGGCATTAAAAACGACGACCTGAAAGGCGGCGAAAGCAAAGGCGGTAACTAAACTATAAGCTATAGTTGCCCGCGTTCTAAAGCCCGGCTGCTCTTTGGGTAGCCGGGTTTTGTTTTCAAATTAGTTTCTACTTCATCCAGCATGTTATTCCGGATCATGAAAAGACTTCTTATAGTTATTTTTCTACTGAATACACTTAACGTATTCGCACAACCACAGCTCACCGAAAACCAGAAACTGGAAAGTTTAGCTAAAGTGTGGGGCTTTCTGAAATATTACCATCCTACTGTTGCAAAGGGCAAACTGGACTGGGATGCAGAACTGATGCAGAAAATTGTAGAAGTAAAAGCTACGAAAGACCAACAGGCCTTAAACAAATTATACAGCAACTGGCTCGATAAACTTGGTAAAGTAACGCCCTGCAAAAGCTGCGACAATAATGTACCCGACAGCCTGAAGCGCAACTTGGATCTGAGTTGGGTTTATGATAAAACAGTCTTAACATCTGAACTTAGCGAGCGCTTAGACTACATTCTGAAGAATCGAAATCAGGGCAAAAACCATTATGTGCGCTACCCTTACAAATTGTTTAAAACACAGGCTGAATTTACCGAGAAGAAGTATGAAGACCTAGAAGAGTTGCCATCAGAGGAATACCGTTTGTTAGGGTTGTTCAGGCACTGGAACATCATTAACTACTACTTCCCCTACAAATATACTACCGATGTGCCCTGGGATAGTGTGTTGACGAACATGTTACCAAAGTTCAGGAACGCAGCTAACACTCTAGATTACCACTTAGCCATGTTGGAGCTTAGTAACAGTATAAATGATGGGCACAACTTCTTCAGGACAAACTACACCCAACAGTATTTCGGAGGTTTTTATCCTGCTTTCAACTATAAGATTATCGATGACAAAATACTGGTTACAGGTTATTACCATAAGGGCTTTAGCCAGGCGGATAGTGTGAATGTAGGAGATGTGATTACTAAAGTGAATGGAGTACCTGTTGAAGATGTTCTTGCTCAAAAGCTACCTTATATCCCCGGTTCAAATTATAACTATAAAGTAAACTGGATCAATAGCCTTTTTCTAAACGGGGACACTCCTACCCTAACAGTAACTATAGAAAAAGATGGCGAGGAATACGAGCGGCAAATCAGAAGATACGCGTTTAGTCGGTTTGGCTACACACCTGATACCACCGCTCAACCGTCCTGGAAAATGCTAACTCCAGAAATCGGACTCATAAATATTGAGAGCCTTAAAACAAAGGAAATGAACAGCGCTATGAAAGAACTCCGGAACTCAAAAGCCATCATTATTGATATGCGGGAATATCCGGGCTACACTATAGGCGCTTTAGCAAAATATCTTCTTCCGGATAGAATAACAACCGCTGTTATGCCTTATCCTGATCTGAAGTACCCGGGAGTATTCCGGCCAAAGCAGATAAAATATGGCAAAAAGGGAAACAAAGATTATTACAAAGGCAAAGTGGTGTTGCTTGTAAATGCAGGAACTATGAGCATGGGAGAATTTGGCACCATGGCTTTCCAGTTTGCACCAAACGCAACTGTTATTGGCAGCCAGACTGCAGGCGCTGATGGTAACATCACATACATAGACTTTCCTGGTGGATTCAGGGCAAGCATGTCGGGCTTAGGTGTATATTACCCCGATGGCCGCGAAACCCAACGCATTGGCATTGTACCTGATATAGAAGTTAAGCCAACTATAAAAGGTGTTCTGAGCAAAAAAGATGATATATTAGAAAGAGCTATTCTTTTTATAGAGTCAGGTAAATAATGTTAACAAACAGCTAATATTGTGAACTCAGAACTATAAACTGCCTTAAATGACCCAACCAAACTATACCATCCGCAACGCAAGACCCTCCGAATTTGCAGCTATCGGGAAACTGATGGTGCAGGTATATTCTCAACTGGATGGTTTTCCGAAAGAAAAGGAACAGCCGGCTTACTATAGCATGCTTTACAACATAGGAGAGTTTACAAACAAACCGGAAACGGAGCTTTTGGTAGCTGTTGCAGATGATGGTAAAATTGCAGGAGCTGTGGTATACTTTGGCGATATGCAATACTATGGATCTGGCGGCACCGCAACTCAGGAGCTGAACGCTGCCGGATTCAGGTTATTAGCTGTCAGCCCGGAGGCGCGAGGATTAGGAATCGGTAAATTGCTTACGCTCGAATGTATCCGCAAGGCGAAGGAAAATGACCTGTCGCAGGTAATCATCCATAGTACCAAAGCCATGAAAACTGCCTGGGCCATGTACGAGCGCCTAGGTTTTAAACGCTCCGAAGACCTGGATTTTATGCAACAGGAATTACCGGTTTACGGCTTCAGATTATACTTAGCATAAGGCACAAACTATAAATAACTACCTCCTACCTATGAAGATGAACATCAAGAAGTGGCTGGCAATAAATGGCTTGCTATTTATTTTTTCGCTGCTGATTACATATCCTGCATTTGCAACAAACTATAACCCTAAAAACAAGCCCACCATTACTGAAAGGCAGGCACAAAACCTTTTTGCGTTTGCAAAGGCCTACGGTTTTGTAAAGTACTTTTACCCACTTCAGAAAAAGGAGCGAATAAACTGGCATTACATTGCAGCAACCGGCGCCCAAAGTGTCCTAAATGCCGAAGATGACACAGAACTGAAACAAGAATTAGATCGGCTATTCAATCCGATTGCGCCGCTCTTAACTTTCCATACCCAGCCCAGCACAAACTATAGCAGCAATATAACCAGCGCTGAAACCTACTATTATAATTTACACCAGGGATTAGGGCAGGATAAAGATGACTTACCACTTCTGACCCGAAAACTTTCAGGCTCGCTTTACCATAGTTCTATAGTTGCTGTAGATAATAAAAAGTATACGCAACTAGCAGCGGCAGGCACTATCCTTTCAGCAGATAGCGTATACACCGCTGAGATTTCTGATAACCTGTTTTGCTCTTTGCCACTTACCCTGACAGAGCAGGCATATAACAGTAACAAGGCCTATAAGCGCTTTAGCAAAAACTATAAACTAAATCTTAGTTCCCACTACGACCAACTGGCCAGCATTATCATCTTCTGGAATATTTTTCAGCATTTCCATCCTTACTTAGACAACACCATCGGTTGGGACAAAGTGTTCTTTGAAACTATAGCAAGGCTCTCTCCTACTACCACGGAAAGTGAGTTTAAACAAGTGGCAAGCAATATTACGAGCTCGTTAAACGACGGGCATGCCAGCATAAGTTATAGTAACAGCACCGGCATTTATAAACATACACCGGCTCCTCCTTTTGAAACCGGTTGGATAGAGAATAAGCTGGTAATAACTAAAAGCAATGTAAGTGGCACTGCGCTTCAGCAGGGCGATATCATTGAATCCATTAACGGAACTGATACAGAAGTTTTAATGAATCAGCTCAAACAGAAAATATCGGTTGCAAACCAAAAGAACAGAAATTTGGTGGCAGCAGAGCGGACGCTTAACTATAACCTGGCAGCTGATAAACCCAATACTTTAGTTATTACAGATGGCTCCGGTATTAAAAAGGAAGTTACGCTAGATGCAAAAACCTTTCAATTTAAAAAGGAAACCGGCCCAGCCGTAATAAAGGAAGTTGAACCGGGAATTTTTTACCTGGATGCATCCAGGATCAGTGAGAAAGACATCAAAGAGAACCTGGAATCACTGAAACAGGCAAAAGGAGTTGTATTTGACCTAAGAAAGAGACCAACCAATGCATTCACCTCAACAGTGTTGCCTTATTTTATCGATCAAGAACTGGAAACAGGTAACTGGTCGGTGCCAAACTATACATTCCCGAACCAGCAGCGCTTAAACTATAAACCGATTGCAAAGTGGCACATCAAGCCCAACGGAGAAACTATAACTGCACAAAAGGCTTTCCTGGTTGGTCACAACACTTTCAGTTTCGGAGAAACATGCGCTGAAATAATTGACCACTATAACATAGGAACTATAGTTGGCGAGAACACAGCCGGCACAAACGGAAACATTAACTTTGCTGGAGCAGGTAAACTACAGGTTCTCTGGACTGGAATGAGAGTACTGAAAAGAGATGGCAGCCAATATCATGGTATTGGGGTGATACCAGACATTTTAGTACAACCAACTATAAAAGATGTGAGGCAAGGCAGAGATACGCAGTTAGCTGCAGCTGTAGATCATTTAAAAACCCAATTTTAAGATACTCCTTGCTTCAGGTTACTATTATCCTTTACGTACAAAATAAGATAGCCCCTACACTATGAAATCTTTAATAACGGAGCGCCTGGCTATAAATGGTTTACTGCTTATTTTATCACTGTTTGTGTTACTGCATCTGCTTATACTTTTCGGCATTATTCCGTTCGAGATGGTTTGGGGCGGCAGAATAAAAAACCAAGAAGAGATGGTAAGGCTTGAGTTGGTTTCTATAGTTGCAAATTTACTGATGCTGGCTATAGTTGCCGTTAGAGCAGGGCTGCTGCGCATTCGTCTTAGCTATACTTTTATGCGGGTAGTTTTCTGGCTGATGTCCGGGCTTTTCCTCTTAAACACTGTTGGCAACATATTATCAACCAATGATTTTGAGCGGTTTGTATTCACTCCCGTAACAATTATACTTACAATGCTTTGCCTGCGGCTGGCCATCAGCAGCGAGCAAAAAGCAACTGCCTAATTATACTTTATAACTACAAAAGCCGCTGACACTACCATAGTACCAGCGGCTTTTTCAATATCAACATATAGTTCCTACAACACCTGCCCCACCCCAAAAAGCAATACAAACAGCAAGGTAGTAATGGCCATTTGTTTTAAATAAGGATCAAGTTCTTTGGATGTTTGTTTGCGCCACACATTTACCCCGTTAACTATAAGCAGCGGCAAAGCAAGTATAAAAAGCAACTGCCACCAACTATAGAAGTTAAACGCCACATAAGCAAACGCGCTCAGCGTTCCGGCGATCAGTAAAAACAAGTGGTAGATACGGGCCCGTTTCGGGCCGAGGCGGACAGGTATAGAGTGCTTGCCTGCCAGCACATCGGAGTTGATATCGCGGATGTTGTTTACATTTAGCACGGCGGTAGCAAAAAAGCCGCAAACCATAGCCGGAAGCACAACTATAATTTCTATAGTTTGCGCCTGTAGAAAGTACGTTCCCAGAACACCTACCAACCCGAAAAAGAAGAATACGAACACATCGCCGAGCCCGGCATAGCCATAAGGTTTATCGCCAGCCGTATAGTTTATCGCCGCCCAGATAGATGCCAGCCCTAAGCCTAAAAACAGCAATGCTAACGACATACCTTCAGTGCCAAAAGCCATCCAAAGCAAGCCCAGCCCAGACACCAGCGAAAGCAAGCTGAACACGATCATACCCTTTTTCATCTGCTCAGCTTTAATATGTCCGGCCTGCACAGCACGCATTGGTCCTTCGCGGTGCACGCTGTCTGCCCCGTGTTTTGAGTCGCCGTAATCGTTGGCCAGGTTGGACAGTATCTGCAGGAAAAGGGTTGTGAGCACGCATAGTGCCACTATAGTTCCGTTAAAAACACCGTTGGCAGCCGCCATAAATCCACCCATGCCAATGCAGCTGAGCGCCAGTGGCAGGGTACGTGGCCTAAAAGCCGAAATCCAGGCCTTTACAAGACCTGGATTTCGGGAAGTATGTTCTGTTGTAGTCAATGTAATTGCTGTTTTGCTTTCGCAAATATAGCTATAGTTATTGGTTAATAGCAGCCAGTATCTCCTCACCCATCGGCTTGGCCTTAGACGGGAAAAAAGCTACTACTTCGCCCTGCTCGTTCACCAGGTATTTGCAGAAGTTCCAGTTCGGTTCTTCGTTGTTAGGTGCATTCTGGGCAAGCCAGGTATAAAGCGGGTGCTGGTCGTCGCCAACCACCGATATCTTATCCATCATCTGGAACGTAACGCCATAGTTCTTCTCACAAAAAGCAGCTATATCTTCACTCGAGCCGGGCTCCTGTCCGCCAAAGTTGTTAGCCGGGAAACCAACTATAACCACTTTGTCACCGTGAGTTTTGTGCAGTTCCTGCAGGTCTTTGTACTGCGGCGTAAAACCGCACTCCGATGCCGTATTCACCAGCAATACTTTCTTGCCTTTGTACTGCGAAAAGTCAACTTCACGGCCTTCCAGCGTAGCCATTTTAAAATCGTAAAAACCTTGTTGTGTCTGTGTTTCTGTTGCCATAGTTTTATCGGTTTGTGCGTTACCGGTAGCCGTATTAGTGTTATTGTTACCAGAACAAGCTACCATCATAGCTAATACCGGCAGCGCAGCCAAAAGTTTAAACAAGCTTTTCATATAGTTTATAGTTTACGGTTGATAACCGGTGTTTATAGGTAATTGTTTGACCAGTGATGAGCTAAGGTATTTAAGATTTAACGGACTATAGGATTTTACATTTCCAGATTTACGTTAGCAGATAAAAGTCCCCCTTCGAAGGGGGCAGGGGGATGACCTACGTTTGCGAACTTTCAATCCAGCCAACTATAACACGTTCCACATTCGACAGGTCTTTCATCACTTCTTCATCATTAAATCTTAAAGTAGTAAATCCTAAATCAGCAATCTCTTTATCCCGCTTTAAATCTTCTTCTGTCTTAAAATTGTGGGAGTAGCCATCCACTTCAATTATCAATTTGAGTTCCTTACACAAGAAATCAGCAATGTAATTTCCAACAGGCCGCTGTCGCAGGAAAGTATAACCAGTTCTCCCTTTACTCAACACTTCGCACCATAACCGCACTTCTGTCTTTGTAGATTCCTGTCTAAGTGATCTTGCAAATGGCTTTAATTTAGGATTATAGTTATGATTATGTGGCATGGCTCGTGGTACGTTCGTCATCCCCCTACCCCCTTCAAAGGGGGACTTATCTCCTAACGAGCAGAAAACACGTCAGGTCTAAAAGCGAAACCCTACCAATCAAAAACCTCTTTCTATATAATCACAGAACTTACATACGCTCCGGCACGGCAATACCCAGCAGCCCCATGCTTTCGCGCACGAAACGGGCAACCATGGCAGATAGCGCAATACGGAAGTTACGTGCCTGCTCGTCGGTTTCGTTGAAGATGGATATCTCCTGGTAGAAACGGTTGTAGGCTTTGGCCAGTTCGTAGGCATAGTTGGCAATAACAGATGGCGCGTGCAGTTTGCCGGCTTCTTCTACAACAGCTCCGAAATTGGCAAGTTGGGTGATAACCTCCTGCTCTGTTTCGTGCATGGTCTCTATCGTATCAAAAGCAGTTACATCTACTTTTAAACCCATTTCAGAAGCTTTGCGAAGGATAGCCGCGATACGCGCATGTGTGTATTGAATGAACGGACCGGTGTTGCCACGGAAATCAATTGACTCCTGCGGATTGAACAGCATGCGTTTCTTCGGATCTACTTTCAAAAGGAAGTATTTCAGGGCACCCATTGCCAGCGTGTGGTATAGTTCCTTCGCCTGCTCCGGCGTAAAGCCTTCTATCTTACCCAACTCTTCGGTCTGCTGACGCGCGGTGTCGATCATTTCCTGCACCAGTTCATCAGCATCAACCACAGTACCTTCCCTCGATTTCATTTTACCGGAAGGGAGATCCACCATGCCGTAAGACAAATGATAGATACCTTCAGCGTATGGTTTGCCTAACTTTTTAAGAACAGCCTTTAGTACCTGGAAATGGTAGTTCTGCTCATCGGCTACTACATAAATGGACTGGTCGTAAGGAAAGTCGTTATACTTCAGCTCAGCGGTGCCCATATCCTGTGTAATGTAAACCGATGTTCCGTCAGCTCTTAAAAGTAGTTTCTCGTCCAAACCTTCATCCGTCAAATCAACCCAAACAGAGCCATCCGGCTTTTTAAAGAATACACCTTTTGCCAGGCCTTCTTCTACACGCTCTTTGCCCAGCATGTAGGTCTCCGACTCGTAGTAGAATTTATCGAAATCAACGCCGATGTTCTTGTAAGTGGCATCAAAGCCTTCGTACACCCAACCGTTCATCTGCTTCCACAGGTCTACTACTTCTTTGTCGTTCTGCTCCCATTTCTGCAGCATTTCCTGGGCTTCCAGTATCAGCGGTGCCTTCTTTTTAGCTTCCTCTTTATCCATACCACCGGCTACCAACTCGTCTATCTGCTCTTTGTAAGCTTTATCGAACTGCACGTAGTATTTACCGGCCAGGTGGTCGCCTTTAATGCCACTGCTTTGTGGTGTTTCGCCGTTACCAAACATCTGGTACGCCAGCATCGATTTACAGATGTGTATGCCACGGTCGTTTACCAGGTTGGCTTTCATTACATCGTGGCCGTTGGCTTTCAGTATTTCCGAAACTGAGTAGCCTAAAAAGTTATTGCGCAGGTGGCCCAGGTGCAACGGTTTGTTAGTGTTTGGCGATGAGTACTCTACCATCACTTTTTTGCCACTATTCTCGCCGTAGCCATACTTCTCATTGCGCATCAGCTCACGGAAGATATTAAGCCACTCAGTCTGCTCCACTTCCAGGTTCAGGAAGCCTTTTACTACGTTAAAATCTTTTATCTCTTTGGCATTCTCTTTCAGGTACTCGCCCAGCGCCTGGCCTATCTGCTCAGGGCCTTTGCCAGCCTGCTTGGTAAACGGGAAGGTTACAAAAGTAAAAGAGCCGGCAAACTCTTTGCGTGTAGGCTGCAAAGCAATCTGGTCGGCATCAACTGTTATATTAAAAAGGGCCTGAAGCGCCTCGCTTATACTTTTAGAGATAGTAGCTTGTAATTGCATTAATGTATGGCTGTACTTTTAGATTCTTTGTGTAAAATGGCTTCGGTGGCGGTTTCGAGTATATCGAAGGCGTTCTCGGCCATGGTATTTTCTGTGTCCAGGGTTGGATTGATCTCGGTCATTTCGAAACAAACGATGCGCGGATCCTGCAATAAAGCCGAAGTCAGCTCTTTTGCTTCATCCACGGTTAGACCGGTCTCCACTGGCGTTCCTGTTCCTTTCGAGAATTTCGAATCCAGGCTATCCACATCAAAAGACACATATATTATTTCGCAGTCATGCAGGTGCTCCAGGGCATCGGCAGCTACCTGAGCTACGCCTTTGGTGCTTACCTCGGCGTACGTATAGTTTCTGATGCCGTACTTGCTCATCAAAAAATCTTCCGGCTCTTCGGTGTCGCGCACGACCATGTAAACCAGGTGCTGCGGCTCCAGTTTCGGGCCATCTACACCTAGCTTTTTAAGGGAGTTCCAGAAGAAGATGGTTTCCGGTTCAGGTTCGTTTATCTGGCGCTCCAGGTTATCAATGTGCAGGGCGGCAGCCAGGGGCATACCGTGCATGTTACCAGATGGAGATGTGAACGGCGAATGAATATCGGCATGGGCATCTATCCATATTACTCCCAGGGTTTTATCAGGGTAAGCGGCTTTTACACCGGCTATAGTTCCGTGTGCGTTGGAGTGGTCGCCAGAGAGTACCAGCGGAAACATATCCATTGCAATCGTTTGTTCTACGGTGTTGGCTATGTTCTTCTGAACGGTAAGTATACTATCGATGCGGTGCGCGTTCGGGAAAAGGTCTTTATCGAATAACGTATAGTTCAGATCGGGTACAGAAACAGAATTGAAGCGCTTGAAATAGTCAGATCCTTTGTCCCAGCAGGCTACCCGCAGTGCATCTATCCCCATACTGGCGCCGCGCGTACCGGCTCCCAGCTCCGACCTCACTTCTATCAGTTTCACTTTTTTCATAGATTTTGAACAAACTTATTGCAAAGATGGTAAATAACGATCAATATTGCATATTTTCTTATAATCCCACAATCGAGAATGGATAAATATACCGACCTCATCCACCAGACATTCGACTTCCCGACAGACGAGTTTCAGGTGGAGAATAATGAGCTGCTTTTTAATGGTATTCCGCTAATGGATATCATCAAAAAATATGGCACTCCTCTTAAATTAACATACCTGCCAAAGATAAGTTCGCAGATACAGCGCGCAAAAAAGCTGTTTAACGAGAGCATCGAAAAGCTGAACTATAACGGTACATACACTTACTGCTACTGTACCAAGGCATCGCATTTCTCTTTTGTGCTGGAAGAAGCCCTGAAAAACGACATCCATATCGAAACTTCGTCGGGTTACGATATGCAGATCATTAAGTCGCTTTACAAAAAAGGCAAGATCGATAAGAACACATACATTATATGCAACGGCTTTAAGCGCCAGCAATACCGCCAGTGGATATCAGAATTCATAAACGATGGCTTTGTGAACTGTATGCCGATACTGGACCACATTGGCGAGATTGAGTATTACAAAGAGCACGTAAAGGCAAAGACCAAACTGGGTATGCGCCTGGCCTCTGACGAAGAGCCGAAGTTCGAGTTCTATACCTCCCGCTTAGGTGTGCGCTACAATGATGTGATTGACCTGTATGAGCAACAGATAAAGCCGGACGACAGATTTGAGCTTAAAATGCTGCACTACTTTATAAACACAGGTATAAAAGATACGTCGTATTACTGGTCGGAGCTGAGCCGCTTTGTGCACAAGTACTGCGAACTCAAAAAAGTTTGCCCGGAACTTGATACGATCGACATTGGTGGCGGCTTCCCGATCAAGACCTCTATTCAGGTAGAGTACGATTACCGCTACATGACCGAGGAGATACTGAGAACTATAAAGCGTATCTGCACTGAAGAGGGAGTGCCAGAGCCAAACATCTTTACCGAATTTGGTATTTTTACGGTAGGCGAGAGTGCGGCCAACATCTATTCTATACTGGACGAAAAGCTGCAGAACGATAAAGAACTATGGTATATGATAGACGGTTCTTTCATTACAAACCTGCCGGATGCGTGGGCTCTGAACCAGCGCTGGCCACTGCTCGCCATTAACCACTGGGACAAGGAATACCGCAGAATACAGTTGGGCGGTATGACCTGCGACAGCCAGGATTACTATAACTCCGAGATGCACTCGTTCCAGGTATTTTTACCGAAACTCCCTAAAGATGAGCAGCTTTACATTGGCTTCTTCCATACGGGCGCGTACCAGGAACAATTGAGCGGTTATGGTGGCATTAAACACTGCCTGATACCGTCGCCACAGCATATTTTAGTGGATAAAGACGAAAATGGTGAATTAAAGACGTGGCAATTTGCTCCGGAGCAAACAAGTGAGTCGATGTTACGTATCTTGGGCTACGAAGCATAAGGTAAACACTATTTTCACTTTTTTTAGTGAACTGTTTTTGCTTTAATTGTATTTCCCTTATTTTTGATCTACCATCGTTAAATATTCACCGTCATGAAAAAGTTATTAGTATTCGGTACGCTTTGCCTTGCTATGGGCATGGCTTCCTGCAAAACCTACTGCCCGGCTTACAACTATAACCTGGGTAACGTAGAAAATCCTTCTGTAAAGGAGAAAGTTAGCGTATCGGCATCTAACGAGACTCCAGCAACAGAGAGAGTAAACGGCTAATTTTATAGTTGCTTACCACCCTTAAAAATATAAAACCGGCTTATGGCCGGTTTTTTTATTTTGGTGAGTTTTGTAAACTATAGCTGTAGGGTACTTTTGAAATTTTAAGTATAAGTTCCAGCTTGGTAAGGAACAATTCCCCTCTTGAGAGGGGTTAGGGGTGTGTTTACAATATAAGAGAACACATACCATACAAACCATACTTAAAAGAATTGGCTAGACAACTGCGTAACAACAGCACGCTAAGTGAAGTACTTCTATGGCAAGAATTGAAAGGCAGCAAAATGCTGGGCTTTGACTTCCATCGCCAGAAGCCACTCGATAATTTTATAGTTGATTTCTATTGCAGTGAATTGAAACTGGCTATTGAGATAGATGGAGATTCACACAACTATAGCTTTGCAAAAGACACTGCACGTCAGCAACAACTAGAAAGTTTTGGGATTTATTTTCTCCGATTTACTGATTTTGAAGTTAAACAGAATATGCCAAATGTTTTGCGGACTATAGAGTGCTGGATATTGGATCAGCAAAAGTAAACACACCCCTAGCCCCTCTCAAGAGGGGAATTGATCTTACCTATTTCTAATGTATCGCATATAAAGTAAGCTTGTCAAGCAAAATCACAAACTATTCCCCCCACCAACTATAATCTGCGCTGCTTCCCATAAGTCCTTTACCTGCAACGCGTAAGTACCGGCTTCATACTTATCCCCCACCAATATAGACCTCACTCCCACTTTATCTGCAGCTTCCAAGTCACGCAAAGAATCGCCTACCATCCAGCTATAGTTTACATCAATGTCATATTTGGCAATGGCGCGTTCCAGCATCAGGCTGTCGGGTTTGCGCGATAGGGATTCGCTATAGTTTGGATGCGATGGAGCGTAGTACATGGCATCTATCAGGTTGCTGCAACTTTGCTGTAGTTTCTGGTGGCAGGCCATCACATCATCTTTCGTATATAAGCCTTTGGCAATGCCGCCCTGGTTGGTAATAACTATAAGCAGATACCCGTTCTTTTTCAGCAGGGCCAGCGCTTCGGGTACTCTGGCAATTATTTCAAATTCATCCAGTAAATAAGTATAATCGCCACGCTCACGGTTCAGTACTCCATCCCGGTCCAGGAACACGCATTTCTGCTTTGCCATAAAAGTTATAAACAGTTTTAAATGCTAAAATAGAAAATAAAGCGTTGGAGATAGGTATAATTTTTCTGCAGCTGACGTAAAAACAAGTAGAACAAATGCAGAAAAGCATGAAAACATAGTGCAATTACAGGAAGAAAAATTTAACCGGGAAAGGCAATTGTATGAGGGTGGCGATAATTGGGGCAGGAATTTCGGGGTTGGCGCTGGCATATTACCTGCAAAAGCTTGGGGTACCTTACGACCTTTTTGAAGCAAGCGAAAATGTAGGTGGCAATATAAAAACAGTACAGGAAGGTGGCTACTTGCTGGAACTCGGCCCTAACTCGCTGCACCTAACCCCCGAACTGGAAGCACTTGTCCGGGAGTTGAAACTAGACCAGGAAGTAGTACCAACTGCCAGGGCAGGTCACCACCGCTATGTTTTACATAATGGCGTCTACGAAAAACTTCCGGCAAACCCTTTCTCGCTGCTATCCAACACCTTTTTCTCCTGGAAAACAAAACTGCGCATATTAAAGGAAAAGGACGTACCACCTGCCGATATAGATTACGAAACGATAACACAGTTTTTTGAGCGGCGTTTTGGTCCCGGCGTGATCGACTATGCTGTTAATCCATACATAGCAGGGATATATGGTGGCAACCCCGAAAAATTACTGGTTCACAAAGCTTTGCCGATACTAAAGCAACTGGAGAACAACTATGGCTCGGTTCTAAAGGGCTTAATGCATCACAAAGAAAACCACCTTGCCCACGAAAACATCTCGTTTACAAACGGGATGCAAACCCTCCCTAATGCTATTGCAGAAAAACTGATCTCGCTGCACACCGGGCATCGTGTAGAAATGATCACCCGCAACCAGGGTAAATACATTATAAGCTGCGCTATCTCCGGCGACTATGACACGCAGGAATACAACCTGCTTGTTTTGGCACTGCCGGCACTTCAGGCAGCTGATTTACTTCATTATACCTTTCCGGGTATGGCGGCCGCACTGCAAAACATACATTACCCGCCTATGGCTGTGGTGCATTCCGTTTACAACCGCCGCGATGTTAGCCATGACCTGGATGGCTATGGCGCCCTGCACCCAAAAGCTGAGTGCGCGTTTGCAGTTGGCTCTATCTGGTCGAGTTCGTTATTTGAAGGACGCTGCCGCCCACACGAGGTTATGTTTACCAGTTTTGTGGGCGGTGCGCAGTTCGAGGAAAATGCTCTGACAAATAAAGATGAGCTAATGAACTGTTTGCATAAGGAACTGGAAGAAACATATGGTATAAAAGCCGAAAAACCGGTATTTCAGCACATGCATTTCATGGAGCACTCTATTCCGCAATACGACCTGTACATCGAAGATGCTCACCACATGGCTGACAGGTTGGAGCAGGATGGCTTGTTTATAGCCGCTAACTGGCAGGCCGGCGTATCGGTGCCAGGTTGCATTCGCCATGCTAAAGCGCTCGCTCACAAAATTAATTTAAAAAGGCCCGCTCCATCAATAGCTGAATAGCTATATTTGTAGCATGAAAGAATCGTTGGTGATCATCCCAACCTATAATGAACGGGAGAACATTGAGGCTATAGTTCGGAAAGTGATGTCCCTGGCTCACCCCTTTCATCTTTTGATCATCGACGACAACTCCCCTGACGGTACGGCAACTATAGTTCGCGACCTGCAACCTGAGTATCCTGAGCGCTTACACCTCGAAACCCGCATGGGCAAACTTGGTTTAGGAACCGCTTATATCCACGGCTTTAAATACGCGATCCGCCATGGCTATGAGTATATATTTGAGATGGATGCCGACTTTTCGCATAACCCCGACGACCTTATAAAACTGCACGATGCCTGCGCTATTGACGGCTATGATGTAGCCATAGGCAGCCGTTACATACAAGGCGTAAATGTGGTGAACTGGCCCATGAACCGCGTACTGATGTCGTGGTTTGCCAGCTGGTATGTGCGCCTGATAACCGGCATGCCCATTGCCGATACGACGGCCGGCTTTAAATGCTACAGACGCAAGGTCCTCAAAACGATTCAGCTCAACAAGATCAGGTTTGTAGGCTATGCTTTCCAGATCGAAATGAAGTTCCTGTCTTACAAATACGGCTTTAAGATAAAGGAAGTACCCATCATCTTTACCGACCGTACCAAAGGGCAGTCCAAAATGTCGTCGGGTATTTTTAAAGAGGCTGTGCTGGGTGTGCTTAAAATGAAAGTGAACAGCTTCTTCCGCCATTTCGACCGCTATTAACATATCCTGTTTTTTTGCGGTATCCGGCTCAATTCCTGCTTTCTGTCAGAATTTCATAGGACTGCACTATATATCTACACACAAATAAATTAACTTTACCCATTATGTGGCTGTAAAGCGTATAGTTTGTTTGGCCTAAGCTTTCGTTCCTGATACCTCATTTTTATGAATAATATATATTTCTGGATCTTCTTCAACGTTTTCGTATTGCTGCTTCTGGGACTGGACCTGTTTGTTTTCCATCGCAAAGAACATGAAGTTAAGATCAAGGAAGCATTGGGTTGGAGTGCCTTCTGGATTTTGTTATCGCTGGCCTTTAACGCACTTATCTATTACTGGAAAGGCCCCGGCCCCGCACTAGAATTCCTGACAGGATACCTTATAGAAAAATCATTGAGCGTCGACAACCTGTTCGTGTTCATTATGATCTTTAATTACTTTAAGGTGCCTACCATGTACCAGCACAAGATCCTGTTCTGGGGTATTCTGGGGGCCCTGGTGTTCAGGGCGATATTTATACTGGTGGGTGTTGCACTTATTGCCAAGTTCCACTTTATCATCTACATACTGGGTGCATTCCTGATATTTACAGGTATAAAAATGGCTTTCCAGAAAAATGATGACGAATTGCACCCGGAGCAGAACCCGTTTATAGTTTGGATCAGCCAGAAGCTTCCGTTTACAAAGTACTCGGTTGGAGGTAAATTCTTTACCAAGATTGACGGTAAAATTTTTGCTACGCCGTTGTTCCTGGTCCTGATCATGGTAGAAACGACCGACATTGTTTTTGCCGCAGACTCAATCCCGGCTATCCTGGCTATCTCTAAAGATCCGTTTATAGTTTACACCTCTAACGTATTTGCATTGCTAGGCTTAAGAGCCTTGTATTTTGCGCTGGCTGGTATCATGCAGCTGTTCCATTACCTTCACTATGGCTTGTCGGTGATATTGGTATTTATTGGGTTTAAATTGATGCTGAGCGATATTTACCATCTGGATATGCGTATTGCGCTGGGCGTTGTGGGCGGTATCCTGGCTATCTCGGTTATAGCTTCGCTACTATTCCCGAAGAAGGAAGATGAACTGCCGAAACCACAGAATTTTGACAGCAAACCTGACACAGACCTAAAATAATTTCAGCCAAAGAATTGCTTTTAGCGTATTTTATACTTTAACTTGCAGTAATTAAATACAACAAATGACACTTTTCTGCACAAATATGTATGCCAATATTTCCAAAGTCCAGCAATGGGGCTCTGGTGGTAGACATTTGTGTATAGTATAGATATACTTTATCAAAAGCCATTTAGAGCCCCGCCCACAAGCGGGGCTTTTTGTTTTTTAATTAATTTTTAAACCATTTAACGAAAGGCTGAAAAGCCATTTTTAAAACAGTATTATTTATGTACAGTCATGAGAGCAAGTAAAACAACCATCAGTTTGGCACCGCAGTCCAGCTTCAGGAATGCAAGCGGAATGCCCGTGCTGATTGCTGGCCCATGCAGCGCCGAAAGCGAAAAACAGGTATTAGAAACCGCCCAGCTTCTGAGTAAGATGCAGAATGTGAATATTTTTAAGGCAGGTATCTGGAAATCGCGCACACGCCCAAATAGTTTTGAGGGTGTCGGTAATGTAGGGTTGCCTTGGCTGCAAATAGTAAAACAACAAACTGGCCTGCGCCTTGCCGTAGATGTATCGAACGCCCAACAGGCCGAGGAAGCATTGAAAAATGGCATCGATATCCTTTGCCTGAATGGCAGAGTAACTGTAAACCCGTATGCTGTTCAGGAAATAGCCGATGTGTTGCGCGGCACAGCTACGCCGGTGCTGGTAACCAACCCGGTTTACCCCGATCTGGGCTTGTGGGTAGGTGCTTTCGAAAGATTACAGCAGGCCGGACTTACTGATCTGGGAGCTCTGCACCGTGGTTTTACCGGGGAGGACAAAGAACTGCTGTACCGCAACCAGCCTAAATGGGAAGCAATGCTGCAACTGCGTAACGAACTACCTGAGCTGCCAATTCTTTGTGATGCCAGCCACATTGCCGGTAAGCGCAGCCTGCTTTACCCGGTTGGTCAGCGTGCCTTAGACCTTGGCGTTGATGGACTTTTGCTGGAAACGCATATAAGCCCTGCAACCGCTTTAAGCAGCCAGCAGCAACAGCTAATGCCACAGGAACTAGCCGTGTTGATAGGCGCCCTAAAGACACGTGTAAAGCTGAGCGAGACAACAGAACTGGTAGATCACCTGGATGCTCTGCGCCAGGAAGTGGAGACACTTGACAAGCAGTTAACAGAGTTACTGTTGCACCGTTCCACAGTTGCCAACCAGATGAGCAGCTTCGGGTTAGGCAGTGCCTCGCCGGCAGACCAGCTTCGCAAAAAGCAGGACCAAATAACCGGTTTGCTGGGCCACACAGGACAACCTTATACCAGCATCACCGGCAGCGAACCGACAAGTGCTGTAGCTTAAGAACTATAGTTAGCAATTAAAATGAATAAGTATGATTTATGCTGCAAAAGGCACGTTTTCTGAAACTTGTGTGTTAAGTTGCAGCATAAATTGACCATCAAACTATAAATACATGAGTACTCCACTTTCACGTTTCCGCGCGATAGCCTTATATGAAGGTATTTCTTTCCTGGTGTTGCTGTTTTTAGCGATGCCACTGAAATATTTGTTAGATATACCTGAGCCTGTAAAATATGTAGGCTGGGCGCACGGTGTATTGTTTGTGCTGTATGTGCTTACGCTGGCGCATGTATTTTTTGCAGAGCGCTGGTCTTTCCTGAAAGGTGTAGTTGCCTTTGCCCTGTCGTTTGTGCCGTTTGGTACTTTCTGGCTCGATAAAAAACTGAAGCAGGAAGAAGAAGCAAAGCTTGCCCAGAAACGTGAAAGACAAGTAGCGTAACTATAAAAAACTAATAGGAAAGCCCTGCCGGAAACGGTGGGGCTTTTTGTTTGCAACTATAGTTCGATCTGTAACTATAAACTATAGTTGACGTGCGGCAGCTTTACGGGCCGATGCCTGCGCTATAATACTGGCTACCACTAACTGCAGCGCATGGTAGATCATGATCGGCAGTAACACCACCCCCACCACATTGGCATCCGGAAAAAGTACTTTGCTCATAACCGTGCCATGCACCAGCGACTTTTTAGACCCGCAGAACACAGCCGTTATCTTATCCTCCCAGGTTAAATTCAACAGTCGGCTTATGCCTGTAATTATACCGTAGATCAGGAAAAACAACGTCAGCATAACTGCTCCCAGACCAATTAAGTGCAGCATACTCAATCCGCCGAACAGGTTACGGGCATACGATTCGCAGAACGAACTATAAACTATAAGCAGGATAATACTCTGGTCGAAGAAGCGGATCTTCGCTTTGTAACGTTCAGCAAAAGCTCCCAGGCGGTTGTGCAGCAAAATACCAACTATAACCGGAACCAACACCTGTACAACCAGTTTCAGCATTACCTCCTGCATATCCATCGTTCCGGCTCCAGCCGACAGGAAAACCCCCATCCACAGGGGTGTAATAAAAACACCAATTAAACTGGATATACTGGCATTAAAAATGGCAGCCGGAATATTACCACCTGCCACTGAAACCATAACTACCGATGATGAGACTGTAGAAGGCAAAGCAGCCAGGTAAAAAACACCCAGCCACAACAGGTTAGCACTATCTGCGCCCACTACCTGCATTAATACCAATATAAGAACCGGAAAAAGTACGAACGTACTGAGTTGCACCAGTAAATGCAGCCGCCAGTTACTTAAGCCGGCTTTCAGTTTTTCAGGACTCAGCCGTAAACCATAGAATAGAAATATTACCGAAACACCTACATCCGTTATCGTTCCCAAAGCCAGCGGACCATCCTTCATTCCCAACTCCGGCCACAAATACGCCAGCACGATCATCAGCAACAAAGCAAGCAGAAACCAGTCTAAGCCCAGGCGGTTTGCGAACCTGTTAACGCGCGGTATCAGCCCGACGCCATTTGCTGCAGTGTTTTCCTTATGAACTGGTTCCATGGGTGCAAGTATAGTTGCAAAAGTCTGTAAAGCATAACGGCCCTGCAACTATAGTTGCGGGGCCGTTTGGTATAGTTAAGCTATAGTTTAAAGGTCGAGCAGGTCAATGGTCTCCAGTTCAAATTCGGAAGTATCTACTTCTTCTACCAGGCTTGTATCCTGTGCTGTAACTATAAGGTCGCGGGCACGGCCATACAGTTTTACGTTCGGGTACAGGTTTTCGTATTCAGCCTGCGATATCAATCCTCTGCGGCGCATAATGCCACCTATCAATCTATAGTAGTAGCCTTTCCAGTTGCGCAGGTTGCCATAGCTGTCGAAAGATGAACGGTAGCGTTTTGGGCTCGGTATAATGCTGGTCAGGAAGATGGATTCAGCCAGGTTTAGTTCTGATGGCTGTTTTCCGAAGTAAAATCTTGAAGCATCTTTAGCGCCATACACGTTTGGTCCCCACTCAATTATGTTCAGGTAAACTTCAAACATACGGTTCTTCGATACCAGGTCCAGGTTCTCGATCAACCAGACTATAATAGCTTCTTCAACTTTACGTGTTATGGTTTTGTGTCGCGTCAGGAATACGTTTTTAACCAGCTGCATCGAAATGGTACTGCCACCACGCACAAATTCGCCCTCTTTCAGGTTTTTGATGATCGCCTGCCGGAAAGCCTCCTCATGGAAACCGTTGTGACTGTAAAAACCTGCATCTTCGGCGGTAAGAATGGCATTACGCAGGTACGGCGATATCTGGCCAATCGGGGAAAAGAACGAGTTTGCTGGGCCAACGGTGAACGTACGAACAGGCTTCCCATATTCATACACCGTATGCACAAACGATCCATTTATCTTCTCGATATTGGTCTTCCCCCACTTTACGATCTTAAAGTCATCCGAAGCATCCAGATCAGAATCGAATTTCAGACTATCCAGCTGGTCCATGTTCACATGGAAGCTCATATCGTACTGCAACGTTCCTTTTGCTCTTATACCATCCAGGTTCTCGAAAAGGCCCGGCGGCAATGACTCAAAAAAATCGTTGGCAGGAATCTTCTCTGTATTCACTTTCAGGTCGATGATCTTGGAAGGCTTATGCTGGTAACTGGCCTGCAGATTGGCAACGGCTCTGTTTACACGCACTTTTGTAGGCTCTTCGATGGCATAAAAATCTTTACCAACCGTAACCACATAATCCACAGCACTTTCGTTAACCAATACATCTTCGGTGGCGATGCGCGGATGATTCACGACAAGGTTCTGTACTTTTGCGTTGCCACGTAGCGTCAGCCTATCTTTCCGGTACTTTTTATCCTGCAAGCTTACATGCAACGTATCGAAAATTACCGTGCCGCCAAACTTCTCTTTCACATAGGGTACATGTATTCCTTGCTTATCTGATGCATATATACTTGCCGAAATTTTATAGTCGCCAGGGTCTATCGTACCACGAATCTGCATGTTGTTCACAATGCTGTCCATTTGTATCGATAGTTCGGTATCTATGTTGCCATCATCCATTTTCAGGAAAGGCATTTTTACAGCTATCGTTCTGTTCGGCGACTCATATGACACATTCAGGTTTTTGAAATCGACCTGGTTAGGTACATTGTCGAAAGCAGTCTCTATCAGTCGGTTCAGCAGTTCGCCATAGTTGCGCCCGGTTTTGGCTGTTGTGTCTGCCGGTTCTTCTTTATCAGACTTGAACAGGAACGTAAAATTGTTGATATCACCATTTTTGCGGGCTGTTAAATATCCGTTGGCTACCTGCAGTTCATCGAACACGATGCGGCCTTTTAAGATAGAACGGATACTGACCGTGGCATGCACCGAATCGGTCACAAACAGGGTATCGCGCTCGTGGGGCACCATCGAAATGCCACTCAGTACCACCGAATTAATGTCCGTAAACCGGGCTTCCTGAATTTTAAAATCGACAGGATACTTGTTCTCAATACGGGCCTCCACTTTTTTAATGGTGTATTCGAGAAGATTGCTCCTGAAAATAATGAGCAGAACGAGGAGTACAAGGAGCAGCGACACAAATATGCCGGCTCCGATCAGTATTCTTTTTTTCAATAGTTGGTTCAAAATATTCGCTGCGAATTACGCTATTTAGATTCAGTATCTAAAATCAGAGTTATGTATAGTGACTTCTAAAGATACGAAGGCTTGTGTGTATTATGTTATACCCAAACACATACGGCGCTCTGTTTTTTTAGATATAGTTATACCTGTATACTTGCAAGGTGCAAAAACCCGGACTATAAAGTAAACTATAAATTTCAGTTACAGCGCTTTCTGCATTGGCGTACTATGGCATTCCTGCTTATCTTTGAACAAAGAACAAAAACTATACCTGTGATGAATCTGACTACGCTTACTGCCATATCGCCGGTGGATGGCCGTTACCGCCGCAACACCACTGACTTAGCCGCTTATTTTTCTGAGTTTGGCCTGATCCGTTACCGTGTGCTGGTAGAAGTAGAATATTTTATTGCCCTTTGCGAACTGCCATTGCCGCAATTGCAGCAGGTTGATAAAAGCCTGTACCCGGCACTGCGTGCCATGTATGAGCAGTTTACCGAGCAGGATGCCCTAACTATAAAAGAGACTGAAAAAACGACCAACCACGATGTAAAAGCGGTTGAGTATTTTATAAAAGATAAGTTTGATACGCTGGGCCTGGGCGAGTACAAAGAGTTCATTCACTTTGGACTTACGTCTCAGGATGTGAACAACACGGCCATTCCGTTATCGATGCGCGAGGCGGATGAGCGTGTATTACAACCCATGTACCAGCACCTGCACCAGACCTTAACAGAACTGGCACAGCAATGGAAAAACATACCAATGCTGGCGCATACTCACGGGCAACCGGCTTCCCCTACCCGCTTGGGCAAAGAGATCATGGTATTTGCCGAGCGTTTGGAGTCACAGATGGACTTGCTGCGCCAGGTTCCTTTCTCGGCTAAGTTTGGCGGGGCAACCGGTAACTTTAACGCACACCACATTGCTTACCCAACTATAAACTGGCCTGATTTCGGAAATAAGTTTGTACAGGAAAGCCTTGGTTTGCGCCGCAGCCAGTACACTACCCAGATAGAACATTACGATAACCTGGCCGCTTACTTCGATGGCCTGAAACGCCTGAACACGATCCTGATAGATTTTTCGAGAGATGTGTGGCAGTATGTGTCGATGGGGTATTTTAAGCAGAAAATAAAAGCCGGCGAAGTTGGTTCATCAGCGATGCCGCACAAAGTAAACCCTATTGATTTTGAGAATGCCGAAGGAAACCTGGGTATTGCCAACGCTATCTTAGAGCATCTTTCAGCCAAACTTCCTATCTCCCGCCTGCAACGCGACCTGACCGACTCTACGGTGCTGCGCAATGTGGGTGTGCCACTGGCGCATATCGTTATTGCGTTAAAATCGCTGGAGCGCGGTATTGGTAAACTGGAACTGAACGAAGCTGCCCTGACACATCATTTAGAAGAGAACTGGGCTGTAGTGGCAGAAGGCATCCAGACGGTACTTCGTCGCGAAGGCTACCCGCAACCTTACGAAGCCCTGAAAGCGCTAACCCGCAAAAACGAGAAGATCACGGCATCAACTATAAGCAATTTTATAGATAGCCTGCAGGTAAGCGAAACTATAAAAGCTGAGTTAAAACAGATAACTCCTTACAGCTATACCGGCGTGGATATGCTATAGTCAGCTATTAACTATAAAAAGAAAGCCCCTGCAGTTGCAACTGCAGGGGCTTTCTTTTTTAGGAGGTCTTATTCACAAACAATGCTACGGCTTACAACTTCTCCGTTGGTTATCACTATTTCATTTCCGGTTTCATCGTAAAGGGTGCAGTTAAACTCGGCTGTGGCCACAAATTCGGAGCTGTTATCTATAGTATTGGCTGTTACCTTGGTTACTGCAAAGTTGCTGTCGCTTTGGTCAGCGGTGCCAAAATCGGTGCTCCATACTTTGCCATAGATATCTGTATACCTGATCACAACGCCATCTTCCATGGGTGTATCGGAGAAGCTTGCTAACCTGCCAAAACTATAGTCTCCTGTTTCGAGCATGGCTTTGGTTTGTGTGCAATCTGTCGTGCACGAACTTCTCTGTTCTATTAATAATACCTCAACAGACTTTTTGATATCGTTGGGCTTGGCAAGTTGCATCAGCTGAATCTCTGCACAGCCCGAAGTAGTTGCCTCTGTTTGTACAAATGCTTTGCTTGCATAGCCATCTTTACCTTCGGGCAGGATCAGTGTTTTACCATCCATGTCAGCCTCGAAATAAAAAGGTCCGGTGTTAATTGTTGCGTTGTCTTCTTCTGAATCGCAGCTGCTAAAAACAAACAGGCTGCATAAAGCAAATAAGGTAGAGGTCAGTAATTTAGCTTTCATAGTTTTATAATGGTTTTAGATTGGTTAGAAGTATACCTGTAACGGGAAAGCCTTTCTTATATTATAGTTATCCTATATTAAACTATAAAAACAAGTCCACAACCAATCTTATTGAGCTTCAAACTATAGTGCCTTCCTCAAAAACGAGCAGCACTTTTATATTAAATCAGCAATTTATCGTTTAATAAAAGTTAGGTGTACCTGGCACGTATAGTTTATAACAACAATACACCAGTAAATGAACGAAGACAAATATTTACCTTACGGGGTACTTTTTATGCGACTGGCACTGGCCTTTACCTTACTGGCCGCCATCGCAGATAAGTTTGGTTACTGGGGAGAACCGGGCAAGCCAACTATACTCTGGGGAGACTGGGACGCTTATGTTAATTACCTGCAGACACTCGTGCCTTTTGCCTCTAATAGCTTAGCCGAAATGCTGGCTACAGTTGCAACTATAGTTGAAGGTGCCCTGGCGCTAATGCTGCTTGTTGGTCTGAAAGTGAGGTGGGCCGCTATCGGAGTTGGCATCTATAGTTTGTTTTTAGCCCTTGCTTCGGTGGTTTCGGTTGGTGTAAAAGTGCCCTTTAACTATAGTTTGTTTGTGATCTGCGCTGCCGGATTTCTTCTTGCCTGCTGCCCTATTTACCGTTTCACCACCAATGGCATAAAAAAACGCAGCACCTATCATCCGTATTAAGAATGATGGGGCTGCGCTGTAAGTTAAGGTCCTGGTAAACTATAGCCTTCTATAATACCGGCTGCTTCACACTGAAAGTAACTGCTTTGCTACCCATCACTCCGTTCTCGGTTAAACCTTGTACAACTATAAGGTAAGTGCCTGGTTGGTCAGAGGTATAAAAATTCACCTGTTTTCCTTTTCCGGATGGTATAGTAAGGTCGGGTGCCCAATATAACAGGTTACGGAGGTCGGCAAGGCGGCTTTGTTTCTGTTCTGGTGATTCGTAAGCCGGGGCGTAAAATTCGCGCTGCAACTGCAACCCATCATAAGCCTGTAGCAATGCGCGTGGGTTTAGCTCGAAACCTGCCAGGTCGCCGGTGTATGTTGTGTAGCTTACCACACCGTTATAAACCAATGGCCCATTAAAGTAAAGGCTTGTCACAACGTCCAGCTTTTTAACTTTAAGCGGATCAAAAGCCATGATCTTGTCAATATCAAAAACCGGAACGCCATCCAGCAATACCATCGGGTTATCCTGAAAAATACTTTTGTGCGCCCTGTTAAACACCATGAACCTGAAATTGCCGCCACGCTTACGCACCTGCACGCCTGGCACATATTCACGCATCACCTCTTCCATTACCTTAAAACGTTTATAATCGTCGAGCAGGTAGCTTTCACTTGGGATGCCGTAAAACGAGATACTGTCTACACCGGCTGGTTTGAAGAGGTTGGTATAGTTACCAAAATAGGCCTGTTGAACCTGCGTTTGCACATGCCGTAGCGTAACCTCCTGCTTCAGTTCCTCCGACAGATCAAAAGCAGCCACTTTGCTCGCCGCATATTTGTCAGAGAACGGACTATAGATCTCGAAATGGAAGGTGCTGTCTTTAGAGAAATCGCTTTGCACCACAATGTCCTTCTCCCCAAAAAAGTCTTTCGCCTCGAATTGTATCGCTCCGTTGGCATCGCTCCTAGCGTTGTAAAACCGGATGTGCTTGCCCGGTGAGCCAAGGTAGGTTTTAATACCCGGTGCAGGTGCGCCTGTAGACTTATGCGTTACCTTCCCTTTTATAAAATGCCCGTTATACTCCGGCAGGTAACTATAGGCAGCAGGCTCTTTATTGATAATATCTTCCCACTTAAAACGGCTCCAGCCATGGGTCAGCATCAGGTTATCGATAGCAGCAGCATCTGTTTTTCCTAAAGCTGAAAAGTAGTAAGCCGGGTTTTCTATCGTTCCTTTCAGGTCAGAAGTAAGCCAGAAGTAGCTCTCGATATTACTGTCAGTAGCTCCCTGTAACGAATCGAGGCGGTACACGGCCATAGACAGGTTGGCTGTAGAAGCTGTATTGTCAGCATTTGCAAGCAGGTCCAGAGTTACTTTGTCGCGGGTAGTATACTGAGATTTATCTGGCAACAGCTTCAGCTCCAGTTTTTGGGTCGGCTGTTTAAAGTAGAGGCGTTCGGCTACCGGTTTCTGCTGAGTATTAAATATGGTAAAATGCGTAATGCCATCTGCCAAAACATTCTTATCAACTATAAATGTAGCCTGGCCCTGGTTTATAGTTGCCTCCTCTGCCACCGCTATCATTTGCCTTGTATGGCCCAACAGGTAAACCTGCTCACCGGTTTGCCCTACCTGGTTTATAGTTATCTTTAAACGCTCTGCTCCATCCTCATTCAGGTTTAGCGCATAGCCTTGCTCAAAAACGGCTGGCAATGGTTTTACAAAGCCCCGGTCAGCAGCTAATTTAACGGTTGCAGTATAGGTTGCTCCTTTGGAAGGTGTAAATGTAAAGTGCCCCATGCCAAACTTGTAGGGCTTAAAGTCGGCTATTTTGGTACCGTACTGGTCGTGGAGCTCTCCTGTAAAGTCAATGCCCTTGCCTGTTTTCTGGTTTATAGCTTTAAATGCTATTTTGTTTTCAATGCCAGCTACCATGTTGCCCCCTTCCGGGAAGAACTGTATAGTATAGCCTGCGGCCACTGTTTTTTCCGGGGCCTCCAGTTTCTGGAACGTGTTAACTATAGTTATCGGCTGCTCAAAGTAGAATTCCGGGCTGAAGTTCTTCATCCAATTTGTGTAAGCCCGCACCTTATAGTTACCCGATTTTAAAGTAGCAGGCAGGATAAACGATCCGTTTCCTGTTCCTTCTTTCAGGGCTACCTTCGCCTGCAATACTGCCTGTTTCGCATCATCCAATACCTCTATATAAGCAACTTTACTCATATCCAAGGGTTGGTGTAGCGTGCCGTCTACATTGTACAGTTTAAACCACATGGTTTCGCCGCAGGCATACACCGGCCTGTCTATGTGCAGGTATAGTTTTTCCTGAAGTGCTTTTTTGCGGTGCTGGTCAAACTGCTGGCCTATGGTTTTAAAACCAGTGCTCTGCGCCATTGCGCTTCCAGCTGCCAGCAGCACAAAGCAAACAATAGCCAGTAAACTTGCCTTATTTAAGAAACCGGTCTGCAGAAACGTATATCTGTTGGTTTGCACTTTTTGAGTCTTTTTCAGTTTCAGCATTACTCCCAGAAATCAGGTTTCACATTTGTGCCACGGGTGCGGCAATCAACACAATCTACGGTCGCATAACTATAGCCAATCGGAAACATACCTCCTCCTTCCGGTGGATACACTTCATAAACCGGCATTACATAACCACCCTCAAAATACTCGCGTGGTGTGCTTATTGCCAATAACATAGTATCAATAGAACATCTTGGTATAAATGTTTTCCACTCTCTTGGAAGCTCCTCATAACCAATAAATATTCGCTTCTGCTGCATAGTAGAGGCCGTTACATAGCCAATTACGGGCTCGTTAGGGTCGGACAGGCTTTTAATGTTTCCGGTTAACTGCGATGGCAGCGGATCGAAAAGCGTACCAATATTCTCCGTGTTCTTCTTCAGGGTTTCCCAGTAAGCATATGCTTCGCGGGTAAGGGCATACTGCTTTACCAGAATACTATACTTAATAGCTATCTTTTCGGAATCATAAGGAATCGCAGTCAGCTTATAGTTACTGATCACATCCTGGGTTAAGCGGATAGAAGTACCTAACTCAATCGTTGTAGAATTGTCTGATGTCCAGCAGTTGTAGATATCGGGATCATTTCGGTCCCGGAGCTCAATTTTGCCGTTCACATATTTTAACCCAGTACCAAACGCTGCCCGGTAATGCCATGTCTCCTCAAACTCCCAGCGGTAGTAGCGTGTGTCATTGTTTGGGTCGTGGGTGTTAACATAAACCTGAACTTCGTCATCTATCGGCTCCCATGTAATTTCATCAATGGCAGGCGTACGCTTTACTGTTACATACTCCGAGGCATACTCTTTCCCGATGGCAGTTCTGATGTACAGGCGGTATTTTGATGCGGGATTAAGCTCCAAATTACTGCTGGTATAGTTGCCATTGCCAGTTCCCCACAGCCTATAGTTCTCACCCTCCTCAGACTCGATCTGAACAATAGCGTTAATCTCGGCTGGTGGAGGTGTTTCATCCTTCAGGTTTTGTGTGCGTATCAGTTGTACCGTAGTTGGCCCGTTGGTATTAATAAAACCGTTCACTACCAGGTAGCTGTTTGGCCCCTCCAGTACTTCCGGCGAATATGGCTCTACACAACTGCTTACTAAAAGCATCATAAGCCAGCCTATCGTCTTGTTCCAGTTCAGGAATTTCATGCGCTTAAAACTTAAAATTATAGGTTACTGTAGGGATAGGCTGCCCGAAGATCGACATTTTATACCCCCTGATCGTGTTCTTATCTGATTTGAAGTAAATAGAGTAAGGATTTTTGCGGCCTGTCAGGTTATACACAGCCACTGTCCAGGAGCTATGCGCCAGCTTCTTCATTTTGTGGTTACCTTCAATATTCATGGCAAAATCGACGCGGTAATAATCCGGGATGCGGTACTGGTTCCTGTCAGAGTACAGAATGCGTTGCGTAGTGCCATCATAGTATTTGGCGATTGGTAAGGTTATCGGCCTGCCCGTGCTATAAGTAAAATTGAGCGAGGTACTGAAACGCTGGCTGAATCTATAGTTACTGATCAGGGTAAAATCATGCGGTTTGTCGTAGTTGCCCGGGTAATACTCGCCCCTGTTTATGATCTCGGAAGTGCTTGGGTCATTTACGCGAACCAACGTGCGCGAATACGTATAGCTCATCCAGCCATTCAGTTTGCCGGTTGCTTTTTTCACCATCAGTTCCAAACCATAGGCTTTTCCTTCGGCATTGGCTACATCGGTTTCTATGTGGTGGTTCATGATAATAGAGGCACCGCTTCTGTAGTCAAGGAAATCCTGCATCCATTTATAGTAGGTCTCTGCAGAAAACTCGATGGTATTTGCCCTGAAGTTGCGGTAATACCCAATGGCTACCTGGTCGCCAACCTGTGGCTTAATGTTGCCGTCGCTCAGTTTCCAGGTATCGGTCGGCGACATAGATGCCGTGTTGGATAACATGTGCACGTACTGGCGCAGCCTGTTGTAGCTCAGCTTTACAGAAGAGTTATCAGTTAAATTATAGCGTGCCGACAATCGGAATTCCGGGCCATGATAGGTCGCTATCGCCTTACCCGAACTATAGGAAATGGTATCGGTCATGCTGCTTTCTGTCTTTGGGATGCCCGGTGCATAGGTAAATACATCGCGCGGCCCCAGTGCATTGAACATAGAGTATCGCAACCCAACCGAAAGCGAAAGCCGTGGGCTTATATCATACCTGTCCGAAATATAAACGGCGCTTTCTACCGCTTTTTCTTTCTGAACTATATCTGTTTTTATCAGTGATTCCGGGCTATGAGGTGTAAGGCTGCCTGGCGAAGACTGGTAAAAGATAGAGCTTGCTCCAAAATCTACGGTATGTTTCTCGTTCGGGAAATAGTTAAGATCTACCTGCAGGTTGCTCTGATTTATGCCAAACGCTAACGTAGATGCATTTACAGCATTTCCTTCATTCGAGATATCGTAACTATAATGGCTGTGCGTACCCGTAACTACACTGTATAGTTTGTTATGAAAATTGTGCTTCCATTTGATGCTGGCATTCTGGTTTTTAAACCTGTAAAGTGTATCTGCATCCAGCTTAAACCTGTCTTTGCTGAGGTAGCCTGTAAAGTATACGCTGTTCTTGCTATCTATTTCGTGGCTGATGTGTGCGTTGATATCATAAAAAGAAGCCTCGCTGTTCTTAAATGATTTGTTTGGCAGTTGCTTTAGTACCCAGTCGGAATACGTGGTGCGGCCGCCCAGCAAAAACGATGTCTTGTCTTTAATGATCGGGCCTTCCAGGGTTAGCCTGCTGGTTAACAAACCAATACCGCCTGCTCCCGAAAATTGCTTTTTATTTCCTTCGCGGGTTGTTACTTCCAGCACCGACGATAACCTGCCACCATACCTTGCGGGCACAGCACTTTTATATAGTTCCACCGATTTAAGCACATCGGGGTTAAAGGCCGAAAAGAAACCGAACAAATGCGACGGATTATAGATAACTGCATCGTTTAGCAGGATCAGGTTCTGGTCAGTAGAGCCGCCACGTACGTTCATGCCCGTACTACCCTCTCCTACTGATTTCACACCCGGTAAGGTAAGTACCACGCGCAGAATATCTGTTTCGCCGAAAGCGGTAGGCACCTGTTTTATAGTTCTGATATCAAGGCGCTCCATGCCCATCTGTAACCCGGACACGTTCTTGTCTTTTTCAGCTTCTACCAGTACTTCTTTCAGCGAGCGCACATCTTCTTCCATCTCAATGTCCAGCTTACCATCGCTGTGCAGCAACACCTGACGTTTCGAGTTCTTCAAGCCTACCCCACGTATTTTCAGCTCATGGCGGCCAACCGGTAGCGTAATGGAGTAGTAACCATACTGGTCGGAGGCTGTGCCTATAGTTGGCGACTCGATATAAACATACGCCCCGATGATCGGCTCGCCTGTGTTGGAATCCCGTATAGTACCGGCCAGATTTGCTTTTGCCTGGTTGCTGCCTGCATTGCCTATCTCGTATAGTTTTATTTCTGAGCCTGTTTTTTTCTTTTTATTAAGTTGAGGCAGGTACAGTTCGGCCAGTTGCGTGTTATCAGTTTCCGTGCCCCTGCTTCCGTTGTTAAAGAAATTATCAGGCAGGCTGGTCAGTATCTGCTTTTCGCTGGTTATAAATACCTGCTTCTGGTCGCTTATGGCAAAACGCAGTTCAGTGCCCTGTAGTGCCTGGGTCAGCACCTGGCTCAGTGGCTGCGCCGTAGCCTGTATGTCTATTGTTACACTATCCGTTACAGCGACATCATAGTAAAAAGTAAACTTAGTTTGCGCTTCCAGGTCCTTCACAAAATGGCTGAAAGCAGCGTTGCTATAGTTACCTGTTACAAGCGGATCGGTGGCCTGCTGTGCAAAACCAGCAACTATAGCACTGGAAAAAAACAGAACAAGCAGGAATAAGTTTCGGTAAAATGGAGCCATAAAGCTTTTGTGCGGCTAACTAATGATAACTTGGTGTAGATATGAACAGGACAAACTATAGTTCCTGGGGTCCGAGGGTATCGTAATACTGTGTCAGTTTATAGATCGCCTCTTCGCGTTGCCGCTTAAAATGAAGGTTATTGGTTCTGGCAAATTTGTTAAGCAGCTTTTTTTCGCCACCAAGCACTTTCAGCACAGAACTCTTATTGCCAACTTCGTGATATTTTCCATTCTTCAGGAGATAGTACATGTCGGCAACTTCGTAGTTTCCTTCCATTCCATCCGCAGTAGCGCGTTCTTTCAGTACCTTTTTCCTTTTAACCAGCATTTTCACATCCCCGTCATAAAGCAGGTCGTAGAAACCAGCTTGTAAAGGTGTGCCTGCAACGCTATCCGCTTTTAAATGTATAAAGGTGTGATCGTTTACTGTAAACTCCTGTACCTTAGGCTTTACCAGCGTCTGCGAATAACCACCGCCTGCATGTGCTATAACTATCTCATCCAGAGCCACATCATAAGCCATCGGCACGTCATAGAACCAGGCACCATCATACAGTACAGCTCCTTTTTCGTAACTTTTATCTTTAAAGAACTGATGCCCCTTTATGTACCCTTTGAGCGGCACAAAATACTCTGCCCCATTATACAAATGCGCCTGCTGGCCAACAGCATTTCTGTATGCCTGCACTGCTTCATTAACAGATTGCTTTACAAAACTGGTATCAGACGTAGAGGCCTGCGCTAAAATTGTAACAGGTGCAAAAATGATGGCGAAAAAAAGAAGAAACGAAAGTAAGGGTCTTGACATGGATCGTGATACAGCTCAAATGCAGCGGAATAGCTATAAATATAAGGGATGTTTAATGTTATGACAAGGAGTACATCTTAATTATTTCACGCTACATCAAAACTTAGTCATATAAAGTGGTTGTAACTATAGTTGGTGGCTATGTTACTTCAAAGCGTTAAACAGAAAGTTTGACTATAGTTTAGCGGCCAGACTATAAATAGCCTCTGTAAAAGCATCCCAGCTGAATCGTTGTTTATAGTTCTGAATCTGCTGTTCAAACGTAGAGGCTTTCCCCGAACTATAAAAATCGAGGATGGCATCGGCTATAGTTTGCGGCTGCGGCTCCACCACGTAACCTACCTCCCCGTCGGGTACCAGTTCGGCCAGGCCACCTACATTGGTAACTACCATCGGTTTGTTAAAGTGATAGGCAACCTGTGTTACACCGCTTTGGGTAGCGTGTTTATAAGGCTGTACTATGAGGTCGGCGGCGCAAAAGTAATGACGCACTTCCGAGTTCGGAATAAAATCGGTGCGCAATATAAGTTGCTCCTGCAGGTGTAGTTCTTCGATCAGTTTATGGTAAGGCGCGGCATCTTCGTAAAACTCGCCGGCAACTATAAGCTTCAGGTCTTTGCGCTGCTTTATGCGGGCATCAGCCATAGTTTGCAGTAACAGGTCAAGCCCTTTATACGCTCTAATAAACCCGAAAAACAGCAGGTAACTATAGTTCGGATCCAGCCCCAGCGCGGCACAGGCTTCGGCTTTAGTTTCTATAGTTCCGAAGTTATCGTACAGTGGGTGAGCTAAATACAGGTTGGGCTTGTTGGGCTCAAAACGCTGCAGGTCCTGCTGCACACTCCGCGACATGGTTACAAACCCGTGGCAGGCACTCAGGAAATATTTGGTAAAAGGCACATCGCCGGGACGCTTTTCGTGGGGCACCACGTTATCGGTTATAGCCAGTATTCGGCTATAGTTGTTTTTTTTGATGATGCGGGCAATGGTACCCAGCGCAGGCCCCATAAACGGCAGCCAGTACCTGAAAATAACAAGATCAGGTCGTTGCTTACGGATATAGTTACCGGTTCTTAACCAGCTTATCGGATTGATAGAGTTGATCAGTACCTTAATGCGCAGGCCTTCGGGAGCAGGCTCATCCGAATACTGGTTTTTACCCGGAAACAAGAACGAAGGGTATTGCAAACGGAACGTTACGATCTCTACTTCATCGCCATTGTCCTGGAAAGCCTGTGCCAGGCGCTCGTTAAAAGTAGCCATACCGCCACCGCGCAATGGGTGCGCCGGCCCAACTATAACGATTCGCCTTGCCATTAAGCTTTTACAGACCCTACGCGGTCGCGCACCAGGTATTCGTTCTTTTTACTGGATGCCATGGATACCATCTCGGCCAGGAAACCAGCCAGGAACAGCTGAACACCCAAAATAACAGTTACAAGTGCCAGGAAGAATAGCGGCTGATCAACAATGTCGCGTACGCGGCCATCGGTATACAACCCGAACAGTTTTTGAACGATAAGCCAGATCGTAATGCCCAGACCAACTATAAACATCAGGGTGCCCATAGTTCCGAAGAAGTGCATCGGGCGCTTTTTAAAGCGGCTTACAAACGAGATAGAAAGCAGATCGAGGAAGCCATACACAAAGCGCTCCAGGCCAAACTTGGTAGTGCCATATTTGCGTTCCTGGTGCTGTACAACTTTCTCTCCTATTTTAGTAAACCCGTTCCATTTGGCAATAACAGGAATGTAGCGGTGCATTTCGCCGTGCACATCTATGGTTTTAACTACCAGTTGGCGGTAAGCTTTCAGGCCGCAGTTAAAGTCGTGCAGTTGTATACCCGATAATTTGCGGGTAGCTGCATTAAATAATTTGGTAGGAATGGTTTTACTCAACGGATCAAAACGCTTCTGTTTCCAGCCGCTCACCAGGTCGTATTTCTGGTGTTTGATCATGTCGTAAAGCGCAGGAATTTCGTCGGGACTATCCTGCAGGTCGGCATCCATGGTTATAACTACTTCACCGGCGCACCGCTGAAAACCCATGTGCAGGGCTGCAGATTTGCCATAGTTGCGGTTAAAACTAATACCTTTTACAGTATTATCGTCGGCGCTCAGGTCCTGTATAACGTCCCAGGAACGGTCGGTGCTGCCGTCGTCAACAAGTATAATCTCATAAGAAAACTCGTGCGCATGCATCACACGTCTGATCCAGCGCACGAGTTCTGGCAGCGACTCCTCTTCGTTAAAGAGCGGAACTACTACCGAAATATCATAAGGGTATTGCATTTTTTATTCGAACTCCGGCCTGTTATTTTTCATGATAGCGGAGAGGATCAAAGATAATAGAAATCCGATTACAACTGCACCAACAAGACCACCTAAAATCATGGCTAAAGGTCCCTGGAAGTTTTCAGTCATAGCCATAGCCTGCTCTACCTGCTCATCGCTCATTCCCTGGTCTAAAAGCGCCTCTGACTGCTTCTCCATCATGCGGCTCATGTATTCGGTATCAACAAATGAGGTGTACAACCAGACAAAGATACCAGACAAAAGACCGAAGATGGCAGAAACCAATGTACCAATACCTAACCCTTGGCCATAAGACATATAGCCATAGTTTATCGTTTTATACTGTTTCATGGCCAGCACAATACCTGCGATCAGTATCAGGTAAGATAAGCCGGAAAGCCAGCGGTTATCGCCAAGGTTGGCTACCATGATGATTAGGGTGTATACAACGCCAACAAGTGCAGTTATAAAGCCATACTTTAGCGCTACCGAAGTAACAGAAGGTTGTGGTAGTGTTTCGTTCATGATTATAGAGGGTTAAGTGTTATAGTTTACTTACGGTAAAAGACTGCTGCTATCAGCGCAAAAACCAACCCTCCTACAAACCTCCTCACAAAATCATCAGCAGCCAGCATAGACGGCGACATAGCATCAAGGGCTTTATAGCCTTCTTCAAACATACGTTCGCCCATTATTTTTATCTGATCTTCACGGGTTTCCTCCAGCAATGCCTTCATTTCCAGGATATGCTGCTGCAGTAGTTCTGGTCCGGCCACATACGTTAGTATAAATACCAGCATAGAAGCACACAGCGCCGCATAAAAAGCTACAGAAGCACCCACGCGCAACCCGCGTAGAAATCCTATTTCAGTGTCGTTAAACTTTTTATAGTAGCGTATCCCCAGGAAAATGGCAAACGGAATCGGGATGAAACTATAGCGCCCATAATCTCCGAACGGGTTAAGCCCCATAAAGTACAACAGCAGCACAATCGCGAAGCAAGCCACTCCACACAAAACGCCGTAACGTATTCCTACTCGTATTATCGCTTGGTTAAACATGTATGCAAATTGATACTACAGCAACTATATAAAGCAACTGTAATATAATCAAAAATTATAAAAAAAATTAATTTAGCACTACTTGCCCTTTGTGAATGATGCCGATCACTTTACCGGTCAGTTCCTGCCCAAAGAACGGACTGTTCACTCCTTTCGATTTTAACGCCTTCTCTTCCGGAGTCCAGGTCTGCTTTGGATCAAAGATGGTCAGGTTAGCTGTTTCGCCTACGGCTATTTGTGGTTGAGGCAATTGCAAGATCCTGCGTGGGGCTGTGGTCAGTTTCTCAACTATAGTTTCCAGGGGCACGGCACCAGCTATAGTTGTATTGGCCACGGCAAAAGCTGTTTCCAGGTTCATGATGCCAAACTCCGCCAGATCAAATTCCAGTTTCTTGGCTTCCGTATCATGCGGCTGGTGCCCCGATACAATCGCATCTATCGTTCCGTCAGCAAGTCCCTGCTTTATCGCTTCTGCATCCGTTTCGCTTCTAAATGGCGGATTCACTTTATAGTTGGTATCGAAAGGCAGCATAGTCTCATCAGTAAAAGCAACCTGGTAGCTGGCCACATCGCAGGTTACGTGTAGCCCATCAGCTTTCGCTTTTCGTATGCTTTCAATTGCTTTTTTAGTAGAGATAAGTGAGAAGTGTAGTTTACCGCCGGTGTAAGCAAGCAGCTGCAGGTCGCGGGCCACTATAGTTTCTTCAGCCAGAGCCGGTATTCCTTTTAAGCCAAGCCTGGTACTGGCGATGCCTTCATGCATCTGACCGTAAGCAGTCAGTTTGGTATTCTCCGGTCGGTTCAGCAGCAGGCCATCAAACAATTGCAAATACTGTAGTGCCCTTACCATTACTTCAGCCCCTTGTATCGGGTGCGTTCCATCTGTAAAAGCAACAGCACCAGCCTGTTTCAGGTCAATCATCTCTGTCAGCTCTTTACCTTCGGCTTCCATAGTTACCGCTGCAGTTGGGTGCAGCGTTACCGGTAAACTTACAGACCTGCTTTTGATGTAGTTAATAGCGCCTTTTGTCTGAACTACGGGCTCTACGTTTGGCATACAAAGTACTTCAGTAAACCCTCCGGCTGCAGCCGCAGCTGCCAGACTTTGCAGATCTTCTTTGTTCTCCAGGCCAGGCTCACCGGTTACGGCATACATATCTGCCCAACCAACAGAAACTGCTAAATGGTCTGAAGCTATAGTTTGATCTGCCTGCTTTTCGTCAGGACCAATATAGGTTATCTTTCCCTGCTCAATTAAAATATTATGCTGTTGCAGGTGAAACTCCGAAGATGGATGATAGATAGTAGCTGCTCTCAGGAAAACGTTCATGTGTCAGAGAAATCTAATAAGGGCTATTTCGGCCATCAGGAAAAACAGACACAATATTAGACAATATTTCCAAAGCTTCACGCCAAAATATCGTTTTTCAAATTCATTCTTCACCGAAAACGCGTCTCCATAATCATAAACATGAATATTTTTCCGATCTGAACCGACTATAGTTCGCAATTCGTCCGGCGTGTAAGTCTCCAGAAAAGATTCGCGGTTGTCATAGTTAAAAGCTACGGTACCGGCTGTTACGCCATTCAGAGTAAGGTTGTAGATACCGGCTTCGTTCAGGTCTGGCGGGATATTTAAGTATAAATTGCCACCACGTAACTGCTGCTCCGGTATAAACGAGAGACTGTCTTTCTCCAATTTATAGATTCCTTCGCCGGCAGTAGCTTGGGTTACAGGCAACTTTATCGTATTAGAGCTTAAAGTATAAGCCAGTTCCTGCTCTTGTTTGTAGCCACTGATGGCAACTTTATACATAACCGGCAACAACAGCGCGTGATTTACTAAGGCGTTATGATCTTCGTGCAACGGTGCAGCCATCAGGTATACCTGTCCTTTGCCCCTATCAAACCTTGACAAGAAAGCAGTCCCTCCCCTGTATTTCAGAATATCATCCGAAGCTCTGGACCAGCTTAAGTTGCGTACTGCAGAAGGCATCTGCATTTTTTTATCATAGTCCGCAAAAATTCCCCTAAAGAAAGGATTATTAGCAGCAGGGGGCAGCAACTCAGACCTGTTCCCGGTTGGAACAGAGACCCGTGCAGAGATACCAGCCTGGTTGAAAAAGCTCTCGTAGCCATTTAAACTGCCAGACGCCGGAGGTAAAACCATAACTGTTCCGCCCTCCTGAATATAGTTTGTTATAGTTGTGGCAAGTGCCGTGCTTATAGTTTCAAGGCCGTTTAACAATACCACATCAGCCTCTCCTATTCGTCCATAGTTAACATTACCGGCATTGTAAAGCGTATAATTAAAAAGTGGCTCTTTACTGTAAAGCGATTTTAAGTTTATAGTTTTTCCATCCGATATCTCAACTATACTTACTCCCTTTGAAGGTGTGAGCACAAAATAATAGGTATTATCAAACTCAACCGGGTAATCATCTATTGTAATAGCTGCAAGATTGTTTTCTCTATCTCCTGTCCTGAAATTTATAGTTGCCTCGGTGGCCTGCTTTGCAGGTAGATTTATACTTAAAGCCGCCAACTGATCGCCATTCACCAATAATTTCACAGGTACATCTTCTCGGTCCTCGCTTCCGGCATTTTGAACAATAACATGCAAAACCAGTTCACCACCAGGCCTGACAAAAGCATCTTCGAGGTAAACAGAGTCTACAAAAATATTAGCTGTACTTAATGCTTCCAAAGGTAAGAGGTGCACCTGCGTAGAAGTGTCAAGCTTGGCTAATGAGGTACTCGTAAACTGGTTCTTCTGGAAATCAGAAAATAAAAACAAATGAGCATTAGGGACAGATTTGTAATTGGAGGATCTGTTAGAACTATAGTCAACAGTATTTAAAGCAGAAACAGCCTCCCCTGCAGAAGGGTATCGGTTAGTAGATACACTATTATTATCCAGAACAGAAAATACAGAAGCAGGAGGAAATAAATTAAAAACTGTTTTTGCTTTATCGGTGGCATAAGTTAACAGTGACATATCCTTCTCAGCATGCAGGTTCTGCATACTATAAGAATTATCAACAGCAACCATAACATCGTTTCCGGCAGTAACTCCCGAAGCAGTACCGGGCAAGAAAGGCTGCGCAAATGCAAGTACCAGAAATACTATAAACAATATCCTGCATAAAAGAATTAACAGATCTTTCAGTTTACGCTGGCTGGCAGTAACCTCTTGCGATGCTTTAATAAATCGCACATTACTGAACTCAACCCTTTTTGCCCGTCGCAACTGTACCAAATGCAGAATAACAGGAATTCCTGTAGCCGCTAATGCAAATAAGAATACAGGATAAAGAAAAGCCATAAATCAAGTTAGACAGGAAATACCAAAGAAACAACGGGTATAGTTCAAGTCTAGTACGGAGAAAGGATCAAAATGATAACTAAGAAAGATATTTGTATTCACGTTAAATGTATTCAGATTCAAACTACAAAGGCAAAGTCGGAAAATTCTGAAGTGGGTTGATATGGTGCAAACCGGAATATCTTACCTGAAGAACGCGACCAGAGGAGTGAAATGCTAAGCAACTGGCTATTTATTCATTACAAACCTGTTAGATCTAAATGTAGAATTATCTCAAGGAGTAATAAGCTACTAAAAGTAGTGTTCATCCACTAGGGATAGCTCCCTTTCCCTTCACTTTTCCTCTAAACGTAAACACCCCGCCTTATTTCTAAAGCGGGGTGTTTTGAAAGGGTTGGCGGCCACCTACTCTCCCGGGTGTGACCCCAGTACCATCGGCGCGTCCGGGCTTAACTTCTCTGTTCGGGAT